>NZ_JBOKRY010000003.1:0-145080 GCF_051972595.1 Simiaoa sp.
GAGGGATTTGAACCCTCGCGCCGGTTGCCCGACCTACACCCTTAGCAGGGGCGCCTCTTCAGCCTCTTGAGTATTTCTCCATAACCTGAATATCGTCTCTACCAAATATGTTGTTCGCGTCATTTCGTGACGCAAAAATTATTATACATAAGCTGTCTGCATTTGTCAATCGCTTTTTTATTAATTGTAGATATTGTTTATGAATATTGTCTAATTGCTTCTTCGATCCTCATTTTTACAAGGTCAGCAATCTCCGGAGTCTTCATTTGTTTATACTCCTCATAACAGATTGGCGGCAAATAAATCAATTTTACCGTTACCGGAGCTATGGACTTTTCATCAAACGGTTTATAGGAGTCAATGAGAGCGCATGGCACAATAGGGCATTTCGCTCTGACTGCACTCTTAAAGGTTCCTCCCTTAAACGGAAGCAGTTGATTCCCCATACGGCTTCTGGTACCCTCCGGGAAGATCAGGAAGTTTCTTCCCTGTTTCACCTCAACCGTCATCTGATTGATCACCCGAAGCGACTGTTTAATATCCTCTCTGTCTATTGCTATGGCATGCAATGCTTTAAATACCTGTTTCAGCAATATTACATTGCTGACTTCCTTCTTATAAACAACAGAGAACGGAACCGGGCAGGATTCCAGAAATACAAGTGCATCAAACATGCCCTGATGATTCGGGAAAAAAATAAATCCGTTTTCTTTCGGAATATTTTCCACTCCATAGCTCTCTACCGTTACTCTTCCGGCACGGTTTGCCGCTTTTGTTACCTTCTTGATAAATGCGTAATTTTTCTCCAGGTCAAAATTCTTCCTGGTTCCCAGCCACCATATTCTGATCAAATAATACGGTACCTTATAGAACAGTCTTACCACCATGAGTATGATTCTATACATAATCTGCCCCAGTCTACTCTTCGTTATATTCTTTTACCGCTGTCTCATACAGATTATTTCCTTCTGCATCGATTACAACAATGGCAGGAAAATCCTTAACCGTCAGCTTACGGATTGCCTCTGTTCCGAGATCCTCGTAGGCGATCACCTCAGAAGAGGTAATTGCCCGGGATAAAAGAGCTCCTGCTCCTCCGACCGCGGCAAAATATACTGCACCGTTACGTACAATCGCATCTATTACTGCCTGGGATCTTTTCCCTTTCCCGATCATTCCTTTCAGACCGAGGTCTAACAGATTCGGTGCATACTTATCCATACGGCTGGCTGTGGTAGGTCCTGCAGAGCCGATCGGTCTTCCTTCTCTCGCCGGTGACGGTCCCATATAGTAGATTACATTATTCTTCATCTCCATCGGCAATGTTTCTCCCTGCTCCAGGGCTTCCTGCATTCTCTTGTGCGCCGCATCCCGGGCAGTGTATATAGTTCCCGTCAGATACACATAATCTCCCGCCTTCAAAGAGCGGGCATCTTCGTCACTGAGAGGTACCTTTATATATTTATCCATGCTTTTCATACTCCATTTCTAAACACTATCCTCAGATTTCTCTGACTGCATGCCGGTTCACATGGCAACAGATATTAACCGCTACCGGTAATCCAGCTATATGTGTGGGATAGGTATTGATGTTTACTGCCAAAGCAGTGGTGGAACCACCCAGACCGCCCGGTCCGATACCCGATTTGTTAATTTTCTGCAGCAATTCTTCTTCCAGCTCTCTGACATAAGGAATCTCCGAATGTTCATCCACAGATCTCGTCAATGCCTTCTTCGCCATAAGTGCACACTTTTCAAAAGTACCACCGATACCCACTCCGACTACCATCGGAGGACATGCATTCGGTCCTGCATCTTTTACTGCTGTTAAAATCGCATTTTTCACACCTTCTATACCATCTGCCGGCTTGAGCATAAAGACCCTGCTCACGTTCTCGCTTCCAAAGCCTTTCGGTGCCACAGTGATCTTCACACGGTCTCCCGGAACAATACTATAATGAATGATCGCTGGCGTGTTATCCTTCGTATTCTCCCGGTAGATAGGATCCTTCACCACAGATTTGCGCAGATAACCATCCACATATCCCTGTCTGACTCCTTCGTTGACGGCATCTTCCACATTACCTCCCACTAGGTGTACATCCTGTCCTACTTCCAAAAATACCACCGCCATCCCGGTATCCTGACAGATTGGAATCATATCCTGTGCGGCAATTTCCATATTCTGCTGCAGTTGCAACAGGATCTGCCTGCCTAACGGAGCCTTCTCCTGCTGCTTTGCCATTGTAAATGCCTTCTTCATATCCGGTGACAGGAAATGATTTGCCTCTATGCACATTTCCCTGATATTCTGCGTCAGTACGTTTACATCTACCGTCCTCATAGTTTCTCCCTGCTATTCTGTAATGGTTTTGCGAATCTCTTCCAGTTCTTCCGGTGTACTCTCTCCCGGATTCCACAAAATATGCTGTCCGTCGTTCTCATAGCGTGGAATCAGATGCATATGAAAATGCTTTACTGTCTGTCCTGCTGCCTCGCCGTTATTCTGTACAATATTTAACCCATCGCACTGTAACTTTTCTGACATTTTCGTTGCCATCTTTTTTGCCAGCACAAATGTCTTTGCCGCAGTATCCTCCGGCAGTTCATACAAATTGTCCGCATGTTCCTTAGGGAGAATCAAAGCATGTCCTCTGGTAGCCGGTCCCAGATCCAGTATCACACGGAAATCCTCATCCTCATATAAAGTTTTGGAAGGAATTTCTCCATTTGCAATTTTGCAGAAAATACAATCGTCTTTTTTCATTTTCAGTCTTACGCTCCTATCTGTTTATCTGTCTTTTTCTTCAAAAGGAAACATTTGATCCAAAGTTCTTAAGATTCGGAAGTCTCCCTTCATCCGTTGCATAACTCCAGACATAAAAGCTCTCTGGAAAGTCATTCTTCCATTGATAATGTCTTCCATTGCAGCACGCGGCAATGACATTTCCACATCCGGGGTCGATGTCTCTCCATAACCACACTCCACAATAGGACCTTTTACCGTGATCCACATAGGATTCTTTTTTTCTTCTATATTAATGGAATACGCTGCTTCAAATCCCGGCTGCGGAACAAAAGCTTTCTTAAATTCAGAAACATATTCCTCTTCACTGTCTGCTCCGCTGTTATCTAACATTCCGCGGAACATACTGGTCAGCTCCTGAATATCTTCCTTCTGCCTCTGGACATAACTGTCATCCGACACATACTCTGACAGCTGCTCCGTCTCCTGCGGTGTAAGATTGATGGATTTCGGAATGGTGATCTTTTGCCGCATGACTTTGTTGCTTGCCGGGAAACTTGCAATCCTCTGATTGATCGTGCGGTACATATTCTCCGCTTTCTTCTCAACGATCTGAACATACTGTTCATTCATTTCCAGAGACACTGTATTTTCTATGTATCCACAGATTCCGCTACAAGGCAATCCCCCCAGGATCTCCCAGGCGGTAGCAAGATTCAGCTTGCCTTCCCGCTCTCCATAGGTAGTAGACATTACTACCGGGCACATATAGATACCTGAGATCGCTTCTTTGTCACCATACAGCCAACAGGCATCCAAAAACTGCTGCATATATCCGCCGATACCATACCATTCCACGGTAGTCGCCAGAATAATGCCATCTGCTTCTTTTAATGTCTGCGGCAGAGTGGTGATATTCGTCTTGCCATCATAGAGGTTATATCTCTCTACATGAACACGCAGTTCCTCCAGAACCTCCTGCATCTTGTTAATAACATAGATCGTAGGATCATCAATGATCCCCCGGCCTCCGTAATAAATATTGATATTCAAGTCTACACCTCTCGATTTCTTTTTCGTCTTCGCAGTGCACAGAGAAGAGCTCCCGCCGCGAATCCGGTCAAAAGTCCTCCCACATGGGCTGCGTTATCTATATTATGTGCTGTAAATCCGCTATACAGAGATAACACAATCATGAGAAGTACACGTCTCGGAGTAACATCCGGCATAGCTTGTCTGTCAAGCAAGATCCATGCCAAAAGCACACCATCCAATCCAAAGATTGCACCGCTCGCTCCCACGGAAACCATACTGTCCATAGTCATCACTTTATACAGCAGTGAACAGATATTCGCACCGATTCCCGACAACAGATATATCAGCAGAAGCTGGATATGTCCTGTCACTTTTTCTATCATTGCACCCAGGAAAAACAGTATTACCATGTTATTAAAAAGATGATCTATTCCGGCATGCAAAAACATGGAATAAATGATTCTCCCGTACTCTCTGCGAAGCAGCACAGCCGCAGCATCCAGTTCGCCTATATTATATAACAGATTGCCCGTAAAAGTACATATCAGATATACAATAACATTGGCCGCCACAAGTATTCCGCTGACGATCGGCAGTTCCTGCCTTCTTTTCATTACGGTATTCCTCCCGGGATATTTTCTGTCTCTATCAATATTTAAAATGTACCACTGTTTGCATTGTCACGTCAACCAAAAGGACTTTGGTCCGGCATTTATCGATATATCAATATTCTTTTCCCGAAAGTGATCTCATCTCCCTCCTCAAGTTTCCTCTTCTCATATGGTTGCAATCGAAGCCCGTTTTTCAGAGTCCCGTTAGTAGAATTCATATCTTCCAGATAATACCCATCCGTTTCCTTTACAATGCGCGCATGAAGTCTGCTTACGGACGGCTCCTCCAGCACCAGATCCGCTTCCCCTCTCTTCTTACCTATTGTATAAGTATCCTGTTCCAGCGATACCAACAATTTTCCTTCTTCTGTCATTAATCTGTGACGAGTCTCTCTGGTCTCCGGCTGCTCTTCCATATATACCGTTTTCCCCATATCGTCCTCTTCATAGACAGTCTCTTCCGCCACGGCATATCCGTTCATGGTAAGCTGAAGATTTCTACTATAGTTTTCTCTTTCCTGCTTTTCCTTTTTCCTGCGATTCTCCCACAATGTAAACAGTCCCTTTTTCTCCGTAGCATGACCGTTCTCTTCCCGCCTGCGATCTTCTTTTGTTACTTTTTCCTCCGGCAGTTCCTTCTCCTGTTGCTCCTTATTTTGTTCGGAGGGCAATTGTCTGTCCGTTGTATCATCAGACTCCGGAACCACTTGTTTCTGCGGCACTCTAAGCCGTTCCGCATCCTCAAAAAACTTACTCTGCAGGTATACCTCCCCCGCAGTCTCATATTGCTCATACGCTTTGTACAGATATTCCGCCATCTCTTCATCCTGATAATCAACATGTTCTATCAGATATTCCATCAGATCCTGAAATCCTGTATCTTCGCTGCAATACGGGATGTAAATAAAGTGAAAATCATTCTTCTCCAGATCCTGATAAATATGCCCAGGGAACCACACAATGTTCCCTTCCTCCAAAAGGAATCTGGACATTTCCATGCGGACTCTGCGCATGCTCCACAGAAAATCTGTCAGCCACTGCCTCGTTATAACCTTTTTATCAAATAGCTGTGCTATATTCTGCCGTGATGTAATATCGTAATACAGATAAGCATTACCATCGATATATCTCAGACTGCAGGGCAATAATCCTCTGATGCCTCCCCGACTGATCATGCAATACTGGTACCTTTTTTCTTCCGGTTTTTCCCCCAGCAATAACCGCTCGTAGTTTGCGTTTAAGCTTCTGATATATTCTGTATTTAACATAATTTTTTCCTTCCCGCTTTCCGTTAATCCGCATTCTCTTCTGCATTTTCTTCTGTCTTTTCTTCTATATTTTCTTCTGTCTTATTTCCCGGCGTAGCAATCCTTCTCAGATAGAATACCGGAGAACTTCGATCCACCCGGAAAGAAGCCTTGGCACTCCAGTTTTTCTCGTTGGTACCCAGTCCGGAAAAAGGATATTTCAACCTGCCCGCTTTCTCCACAACAATATCGGTTTTCTCCAATATCCACCGTGCCGCTTCTCCTTCCCATGCGATGTATTTCTCTTCATCAAAATACATAGTCTCTTTTTTCATGTATTCATCCAGCCCGGACTTGGTCAGTGTCCATTTCCCCGCATTCTGAACTGCTGCCTTTCCGATATCCTGATCCAATAGGCAACGATCATATTGAAAAAACAGCAAATATACCATTAATACTATAACTGCCAGTACCAACGGATATAGGATTGCTGCTTCTACGGTAAAAAAAGCTCCTGCCATTCCATCGGTCATTTTCTTACGCTTTTGGTATGTCATATCACTTCCACTCCCTCTCTAGATGATCCATGTCGTTATATACGCTATCAGTAAAAATGGAATATATGGAATACGTCTTTTCGGATCTTTTGTAGATATATAAAGAATCATAGAATACAAAAAAATATAAATAAGGCTCAGGCAAAGAAGAAGCCATATCCTTCCATCTGTGCAAGCACAGCCCAGCAGCATCAGAATAATGCCGTCCGCCTTGCCAACCGTATCTGTCAGCACAGACAATAAAAGTAATAACGCACCCGGAAGCAACGCCGTGATAACACTGACATTCCATCCGTTTCGCAACAATCCCAAAAGCACCGGTAATCCCCCGGCTGACAACATCCACAGAGGAATTGCCCTTTTTCGGATATCACACAGACTTAACCATCCCAGATATCCACACCATACCATCTTTTCCATCCATACCATATTTTACATATTACCTGTCTTTCCTTCATATTCCCTGCATCTGCTGCATTCTTCGTAATTTATAGCATCCTCTGCCGGAATTTTATGCACAGTTCTTTTTATCCCCGGGCAGTCGCGATAGCTATGATAGCAGTCACCACTCTCAGGAACAAAATAAATGCGATTCCCCTGTATCCCGGATAAACCATCCACGCCATCCATACATTTCGCGCAGGGTCTGTACTCCTGCGGTATCCTGCTGCCCTCCATCGGCTCCACAGACAGACGGATATGAGTACACGCTTCATTGGTATGATATACTTCCGGGTCCTCCGTAACATACACATAGTCTCTCTCCTCTTCCGTTCCCGGAATGCGGTAGCCACTCCATCTGTGCCCATAATACCGGTTTGCCATCCGGAATCCTCTCCATCCCGGAAAAGAGAATGGTGGACGAACTCTGTATGTCATATTGATCTCATAAATATCCCCATCCATAGTGCTCTCCAGGAATTGCAGACCGTCACTCCCTCCATCCAGAGGCGCATCTTCCAGATATTCCCTACCCAGTTGTTCTTCAATCTGTGCCTTTATCAAGGTATAGGCTATTGCCACTGCTTCCGACCGATTCTCGCTATCCTCCCGATCAGCAAACAGAGAACCATAAATGCTGATTTTTCGTCCGGCATCCCACAATGCTACCTCCAGATTATTATGCAGTCGTATCATTTCCATGGCGCTTCCCATAGTCATCAGAAAAAGACAGAATAAAGGTAGTACCAATGCTGCCTCTATCGTCATGCTGCCTTCCACGCACCAGTGTCGTAAGGTGGGTAGTGATATCCTCTTTATGTAGCCAGTGACATAGGAAAAAACTACGGGGAGAATGTTTTTACATGGGTTAAGAACTTTTCTTATTTTCTTTCTTATTTTCGGAGAAGGTCTCATGTATTTTTTATTAACGGTTGTCTGCCATCGTTTCCATAAAGAGGACATCACTACCCACCTCCCTTCTTCTGCATATTAATCTCCATTCTACAGACGATTCCTTCCGTCGGAGGAATCGCGGATCAAATTTCAAATTTGATTCTGCGATAAGGGCTACTTTTTTGCCGCAGAGGCTTCTGCTTCTAACGATTCCGTGTAGGATTTTCTGCGCCTGATTTCCACTTCATAACCGTATCGGCTTTGTACTTTCACATTCATCTCTATCTCCGTAAGACACGCATCCAGTCGAAACGCACTGTTTCCCTCTGTATTCCGTATATTCTGCTCGACCACATTCATTGCCCGGAATGTCACCTCCCGGGAATCGGTAAGAAAAAGAAATACCCTCAGATAATCCTCATAACTCATTCCCTCTGTCTTACTTGCCTCTTCAGAATCGGATGCTTTCACCAGGTCCCCCTGCAAAATTCCCTGTAATCCATAATGCCAGCTGTCGTCATTTTTCAATAAGGGAATTCTCCCTCCCGAAAGTAGCGTCTTCACATCATATACGCTCTCCGCAAATGCCCAGCCAAGGACCAGAGATACAGTAAATAATTCTCCAATTTCGGGAACCATCAAAGCTGCCGCAATTGCCTCTCCTAATGCCTTTGCAATTGCATAATTTTCCTCACTGCCAAACAGATACACTGCATTTGCCGCTTCTCTGACAGCAAACAGACGATTTACCACAAAGCGCAGGTTTTCCCGGTCGCTCAGTGCTCCGCCGATTATGTATTCGACTTCGTACCAAAGTGGATTTCCTTCCTTTTCCGCGCTGTATCTTCCCATATAGCGCAACAGATATTCATGAAATAGGATTCTCTGTGTTGTCTCTTCCCACCCTTCGGGCTGCGATATGTCGATATTTCCATGGTTGACCGCATTTTCCTTTATCCTCGCCGCAATCAGGGTTCCTTCTTCCATCTGCCGATCGGAGATATCTTCTTCCGGCAGAACCAGTGAGAGCAATCCGCCACTCCGTTTTTCCTCTAACGCTTTTGTGGGACTTTCGATATGCTTCCCCTCATATTCTTCAATCTGCGCATCTACTGCCTGTTTCTCTTCCGCGATATTCCGTTCCTGCAATCCTTCGGATTCTATGGTCTGCAGCCATTCGGTTACCTGCTGCACGATTCCGACTCCGATATCATCCTCCAGGGCGTTTACCGCCATACGGCGAAATACCTCCCCTTCCGCGTCCGTCAGAAAGACGGCTTTCGTCATCTTTGCCTCTTCCGCTTTTAATGCAAAGAAATCACGATACAGAATCTTATCCAGGAATATATCCTTCAGCGAGAAATTATGATTCATATATTCCAAAAGTCTCTGTTCCGTCGCCTTTGTCGTGCCGGCTGCAGTCCCATAAGAGCAGTCAACGGCAAACAGGTTATACTGCCGGAACAGTTCCCGATGGTACTCTGCCAGCAGACTGTCCATTCCGATATCCATGACGCATTCTGTCTCCAGGCGTATTCCTCCGTACCTGCAGCCTTCCGTCAGTGCAAGGCACAGTGAGATCAGTACTCCCAGCGTAAGTGCAAGATACACCGTCATATATCCGTTTTCTTTCATATAAATAATGCACCTTATATTTTCTTGGTCTGATTCGTAATCTTGGTAAAAATAGAATTGACGATGTCCGTGATCTTCTCTTTAAATATCACCACAAGCCCTACCAGCACCACGATGATCAGAATCACCTCTACCGTTCCCATTCCGTCTTCTTCTGTTAAAAATTGTCGAACTGTTTTTAAATGTGACATAATTTTCCTCCTGTTCGTGATTTCATTTTCAGACTCCTACATTAGAAAATGCAGGATACATAATCAGTATCATAACCATCAGAAGAAGCAGCATCATAGGCAGTAATAATTTTGTAGATGCTTCCTCACTGAGTTTTCTGGCATTCTGCATTTGCATCTCTTCCGCTGTCTTTGCTTCCTCCCGTAATTGCTGTAACAGCTGCGTGCTTCCCTTTTTTACGTTTTGGGTAAGAAAAGTACTCAGCCGGATATACTCTCTGACCCCCGTCCGCTTTCCGAAGTTCTCATACGCTGCACTCTCAGATATTCCCATTCGGAGTTCTCTGTTAGCCATCAGAAGTTCTTCATATGCCGCCTGTTTTGCAGCGCCACGGTTCCGCGCCTGTTCATAATCCTCCGCTACCCTGCCAAATGCTGCCCGCACCGTCAATCCGGCTTCCATATACAGTGTCAGTTTCTGTACAATCTCCGGATACTTTCTTTTGGCTTCCTGCTTCTTTTTCTCTGCCAGTTCATGAGTATCTCTGTCTTTGAAGAAAAAAATCGCAATCGCCGTCAGAAGTGTTCCCCCTAAGACTTGAAAACCGATCGTATTTTTTACTTCCCAGGTAATCTTTTTCCCTTCCACCGATTTCGGCAGCAGAAAACTTTCCTTTTCCGGATCTGTCAGCTGTGCTGACCGTAACAATTCCTCAATAAGCTCTTTTTCACTTTGCTGTAAAATATCTTTGGTTTTTACCGTAACGGTCACGTCTGCTGTCTCACAGTATTCTTCATAATGCAATTCCGCATTCAGGTGTACCATGCAGTCTTCTTCCCGCATGTGTACCACTCCATCCCGGTCAACCACATCGGGAGAATCACTTTTCCATTCTACCCAAAATGGATATCCCGTATATTCTTCCGCCAGTTCCAGATTCGTAACCACTCTGTCAAGCGATTCATTCTCCCCCAGTATTAACTCCGAAAGTTCCTCCCGGAATGTCAATGCCATCTGCTCCAGCTCTTGTTCCTCATATTTTCTGGGAATTACTTGGATCGGAAAAGAATACTTCTCACCGTCTTCCAGTTTTGCGGTTATAATATGATCCTTCTCCCCACTCTCATAGTCCTCTCGCTGCATCCGGCCGTTCTCGATGGGATCACGTTCTCTGCCGGTGACCACTACCAAGAATGCAACACATATTCCGGCAATCAATAGTATGACAGACATTGTCAGTTTCGTTACATAATACTCCGTTATGCGTTCTTCCGTATTTTCCCCGGGATACAGCTGGTTCAGATCCGCCCTTACTCTATCTCTTCCGGGAACCGGTATTTTCCACAGATGCAGTTTTTTATAGATTTTCAGCACTATTTGATAACAAATTCCAAAAATGCCTTTTTTACGATCCATATCCTCTCCCCATCAAAGGCTGTCCGCAATACGGTCCATGATCTTCTCTCCTGTCATATAAGCACCTATATAAATTACAAGGCATACTGTCATGACAATATAACCGGTCATATTGTGATATAGCGGTGCAAAATATCCGGGATACGTACTTCCTATATACAGAGCTATGACAAACGGCATTATCTCCATAACAGTCTGTTCCATCTGCCTTCCCCGGAGTAATGTCATCATTTCCTGTGTTGTGTCAACTTTATCGCTTATGAGTGTTGCGGTATTCCGTATGATCTGTGAAATATTTCCACCTCCACGTTTTGCTACTGACAGCACCGCAGAGAATTGTCGGATCTCATCACAGCCGCTTCGCTCTGCCAGATCTTCCACCAGTTCTTCCAATGTGATGTTCAATATCATGCCTCTGCGTATCAATTCCAGTTCACAGTACATTACCGAGCGTTCTCCATAAAGCATCCTTATGTCCTCTCTACTCTCCAAAAATGCATTTTCCACGGCATATCCAGCCTTCAGAGAATTGGACACTGCCAGGATGCACTCCTTGAACTGTATGGTCAGTTCCCATTGATTTCTGTTCCTCTGTCTGCGGACACATCCTTTGAAATACCAGATTCCCGGAAGGATCAGAACTATGACCGCAAATACGGAACGATAAAAGAACCAGGAAAAAAAGAGAATCATACCTGTCGTCTGCAACAATGGTTTTATAATATGTACTTTGTCATGAAACGACGCTCGAAAATCCCGCCGCTTTGAGCTTTCCTTCATGAAGCAGTCCTCCTGTTTTCTGCAATTTACCGACCACATTCCCATCGCTGCTCTCTCCCAGCTCTTCAAACCGGTACAAAGGATTCAGTCGTATCTCTCCGTTTTCGCATCCGATGACTTCGGTAATTTCAAGTACTTTTCTGCTCTTATCCCGGATCCTTCCAAGATGCACTATAATATCTACTCCGGAAGCGATCTGGTTCCGGATTGCCGACAGTGGAAGGTCCATTCCCATAAGTACCATATTCTCCAACCTGGACAACATGTCTGCCGCACTGTTGGCATGACCGGTGGACATGCTTCCGTCATGCCCGGTATTCATACACTGCAACATATCGATAGCTTCCGCACCTCTAACCTCCCCTACAATGATGCGGTCAGGTCTCATGCGCAGTGAAGACCGGATCAGTTCACGGATTCCGATCTCTCTGCAGCCATCCTCACTGCCATTGCGGGTCTCTAAGCGTACCAGATTCGGAAGCCCCTGCAGCTGCAGTTCCGCACTGTCTTCAATGGTAATGATCCTCTGCTCCGACGGAATAAAACCTGACAGTACATTCAGGAAAGTCGTTTTGCCGCTGCCGGTTCCTCCGCTTACAAAAATGTTATAACCGGCTTTCACCAACATTTTTAAGAATTCCGCAGCCTCCACGGATAATGTATCCATAGCGATCAGCTTCTGCATGGTAATGGGCTTATCCGGGAATCTCCGGATCGTAACGATTGGACCGTTCAGTGCGATCGGACTCATGACAATATTGACACGGGAGCCGTTGCTAAGTCTGGCGTCCACGATCGGAGATGCCTCATTTACCACTCTGTTACATCCCGCTACGATCTGCTGGATCACATCCTGCAATTTTTCCATGGAATCAAATCCCCGATCCAGTTCCTGTAATTGTCCGTCCCTTTCGACAAAAATGTGTTCCATCCCATTGATCATGATCTCCGTAACAGAACTATCCTCCACAAAAATCTGCAGAATATCCAGTCTTCGCAAGGAGTCAAACAATTCCTTACGCAGGCGTCTCCGTAGTTCTACTGAGCACAGCTCCAGGCTGTCCTGCTCCATAAGTACTTCATCAATGGTGTCTTCCACCTCTTCATCCGTATAATCTCTTCCGTAATCCAGTCTCTCCTGCACCATCTGACGTAGTCTTCTTCTCTGTTCCAAGTAATCCATAATTATCCTTCTCCCTTTTATTTTTCCAGCAGTTCTATCTCTTTCCTTACATATTCCGCGAACTCTCCCCGGGTGTATTGCTCCAGATCCGATGGAAGCCTGTGAAAATACGGCAGACTCAATTTTCTCGTCTTATCCTTTACCGTTTCCTTTTCGCATAAAGCCAGCAGCTGTTCGTACTGGTTCAATTTACATTGCGAGATCGGATCTTCCTTCGTCAGCGTATATATCACCGTGCAGATCTGCAGCACCTCAAACAATCCTTGTATACTTTCGCTCAGATCCAGTATCACATATTCGTATTTCCCGAGCTCTTCAATGCGTTGAAACAGACTTCTCCATTCATCCAGTGTGATTTCCAGCAGATTCTGTCCGTTGCGCATCGGCGGAATATAGTCCAGATTTCCTTTTTTCTGAATTACAGTCTGCATCCGCAGTGAAAATTTGTCCGGATCTCCTGCCAGAAAATAGAGCAGGTCCGCCAAGTCCCTGTTCTGTCTCTCAGGCAGAAGCTCCATGATTCCGATATAGTGTTCAAAATTCAGATATAGCGCAGGATGCTTTTCTGCAATCAACTGTGCAAATGTCAGCGCAAAAGAACTCTGCAGACACCGGTGTACCGGAGAATAGATCCCTATAAATTTTGTCTTATACTCCGCACACAAAAGCGGCAGCCGTACTCCTACCGCCTCCACATACAGTTCCAGCAGTTCTTTCCACACCCCTTCCGCTTCCTGATATTTATTAATATTGGGAAACTGGTGCCATCTGAGTGTACCGCTTTCGTTCAGAATCGCCTGGCAGACAGGCTGCAGCGTCTCCAGTCTGTCCGCATAGGATGACTCTGCCACCACCAGCATAGTCACCTCTCCGGTCTTTTCACTGTCCAATAGTTCTTCTATTCCTGTATAAGTATGAATTTCCCAGGGCAGTTCCTTTTGTCTTTTTAAATATTCCGAAAAAAGTCGCGCATATTCTTCTTCCCGGTCATACAGGACAATAATCGGTTCCTTCTGTTCCATCAATAAATCCCTCCCACGTACAGCAGCACACTGCATAAAATCGGTCCTGCCATGCAGATTCCCGCCGCCTCCGATGCTCTATCCTCCGCAAAATACACTCTCCACTGCCCACAACGGACAACATCCCACACATATTCTCCCAGATAGCACAATCTCTCCAAAAGATTATGTGCCCGGTACATTTTACACAGTGCGAAAATTGCTGCGAAAAGCAGCGCGAAAAACAGAAAATACAGAACTCTGCCTGCCGGAAAAAAACCGGCACAGGCGCCCAGAAGCTTTACATCTCCCGCTCCCATGGCTCCGATGTAAAAGAACAGATAAAATGCCATGGTCGTTAACAGAATATTCCCCAGGTATCCACCAATCCCCGAAATCCCCTGCTCCCACAGTCTCGTTCCCAGCCCTGCGAGCAGGCATCCTAAAATTAATCCATTGGGAATCCTACGGCTTTTGTAATCATAGCGGCAGGCAATGCCTAAAAGAAAACACAATATTAATTTTGTTCCGGTATTCGTTACATTCTCACTCTCCTCTCAGTTACTGTACAAGTGGTAATGCGGGATGAAATAATCCCAAAAGAATTGCAGATCTTATAAGATATCTTACAACCATCGCGATTGGTTGTAAGATGGATTATAGTCGTTGTTTTTCTATCTGACAAGTGCTTTTTCGTAAAAAAATAATCTTTGTTACATTTTAACAATCACGCTTGTAAAGTTTCCTGCCACATTCGCGCAAGTCCTTGATTTTACTGGATTTTTGCCTGTCAAAGCATTCGATAAACTACCAATCCGTACAATGCAAGGATCCCCGGAAAGCCTAAGATACCCGCTGTCAGAACCGTAGCCGCGTTGATCCCCACAGTCACAGCGAGCCCCAGCATTCCCAGTCCCCAATTTATAAAGCAGATCAGAATCGTACCGAAAACACTTCGTAATACAAGATTCAGAAACCACTCTGCGCGTTTGCCCAGAAAACTTACCACAAGCAGCAATACACCCACTCCGATCAGGCCTAACAGTATTTTCGGATATTCCATGGCAATTCATTCCTTTACTTCTGCTGTTGCTACAATCTATTCCTGTTTTTCAGAAAAAATGTCTGCCACATTCATGCACGGCAGGTATATTTTCCCTTTTTAATTCCTATACTGTTAGTAGAAAGGACGGATAATTTATGAAAATCTTTTTTAGTCAGATAAATACGAATTCCGAAACCGTGGAAGAAGATCTCTCCCGCTTAGATTTAAAAGAGTCCATAAGAAAAACCCGCCAGGCTCTGGATATCGCCTATGCGGGTTTTGATAACGCATTGGAAAGTGATCTGATCGACAGTTATATTTACGAGATCAATGCTCTGCAAAAAAGATATCAGCATCTGACCGATCTCGCTGCCACCCTGCCAAAGGAACAGGAAACTTCTCTATACCAGCATTCCCCGATTCGTGCCCTGGTCAGCCATGTTTTCGGTTAATTGATTTCTGCCATAGGTCAGTCCAGCATATACTGTCTGAGAGTTATTCATCACAGGGCCGGACGGATTCTGATCCTGGATCTGTCTGTATGCTTCACAGAGAGGTGCGATCACCTTGCGTACATCCGCTAATGCCGCTTTGTCACATTTTGCTTCGCATACGGCGAGTCTGCGGATACAGTACAAGTACAGACCGGACAATTCCGCCGCCGGACTGTATTCTCTGTGAAGAGAATTCAAAAGTTCATTGATGCATCCCCTGGTTCTGCGAACCGCTTCCAGAAACTGCGCATCGTCTGCTGCCTGTTCGGCATCTGCAAGATACTGTAATGTCATTTCGTAGAGAATGACTACCAGCTGTGTGGCGTTCGCCTGGGTGATCCGCAGAGTAAATTGTTGTTTACACTCTTTTGTCATTTCAAGTCCTCACTTTGTCACAAGCTCATTACTGTAACAGCTGCAATACCTGGGAAGGTCTCTCATTTGCCTGTGCCAGCATGGAGGTTCCTGCCTGTGCTAGGATCTGATAAGTGGTATAGGAAGTCATTTCCTCCGCCATATCCACATCCATAATACGAGAATAAGCAGCCGTCATGTTCTCACTGGTAATATCCAGGCTGTTAATGGAAGACTCCAGTCGGTTCTGGAATGCACCTAGTCTGCCGCGAACGGAGGATACATATTTGATGGCACCATCAACTCTTGAGATGGCATCCTTTGCCCCATCCTGTGTATTCACATCAATATCTTCAATTCCCATGTTCTGCAGAGTAACCGCGGGAATATTAACCTCAAGGACCTGTCCTTCGTTAGCTCCGATCTGCAGGCGCATTGCGCCGATGCCTGTGGCATCAATCTTCATGCCATCATAAGCATTTCCTTCCTTTGCTTCAGACACGTCCAAACGTATCTCGAATCCATTCGTGCCGGTGATCGTGAGAAGATTATCCTTGATATCCGTCTTTAAGGGTTCTACCTCTTTAAAGCCGTTTCCGAATTTTACATCGCCGTCTACTTCCAAATTACCTTCTGCATCTTTTTTAAATTTCAAAGTTTGTATCGTATATTCTTTTATCGGCACATCCGGAGAGCAATAATTTACTTTAATCTCCTGCTTATCGGTGTATCCCTTGAGATCAAATTCTCCGTTCAGCAGTTTCTGACCGTTAAATTCCGTGGTATCGGAAATACGGGTGATCTCTTCCTTCAACTGTGTTACTTCATCCTGTATGGTTGCGCGGTCATCATCTGTCATAGTGCCGTTGGCAGCCTTGACGGAAAGCTCATTGATACGCTGCAGCATCTCACTGATCTCTGTCATTGCGCCATCCGCAATCTCTATAATAGATACGCCGTCACTGGCATTCTGGTTTGCCACGGACAGTCCCTCTATCTGAGCATTCATACGCTTGGACATTGCCAGTCCGGCAGGATTGTCCTTGGCGTGATTGATCTTCAGTCCGGAAGAAAGTCTCTCTAATGATTTGGACAGCAGGTCATCGTTTGTAGATAAAGCATTGTTGGATAACATTGCCGATACATTGTAATTGATTCTCATGTGTTACTCCTTACTTTCCGCTGCTGTCTGCGACAGCCTGCAGGAATCCTTTTGCCAGACGATACAACTGTTTTGTATCGATCCGACTCTCTATGGTGTCTGCATTTTTTGTCTCTCCGGCTGCCATCCTTGTCATATCCCGGGAGCTGACGACAGGAAGCTTTTCTGCTTTCCAGTCTGCAGAAGTATCTGTCTGAATCCATTCAAGGAATATATCGGAGGTCTTCTCTAATTTCGTAACCTCTTCCGGTGTATTTCCTACGAGATAGCCATCGATGGTGTCTCCCTTTACCTGTAAATGTGCCTCCAGCTCCATATCTCCGGCATTCACCCTAATCTCCACAGCTCCGGCAGTTCCAACTCCCTGCTGTAAGGTAAGATGGACTCCCGCGAGCTGCTCGCCCAGGTACATCGGAAGAAAATATTCCTGCTTCGCCTGAAGGCTCTCCGCAAGGCGCAGCTGCTTGTGTACCAGCTGCAGCTGTTTTACATCCAGATGTTCATCCGCCTGTTCCAGACTCATGGTCTCCACATCTTCTGCCGTATTCTGAAGCATGGTCCGATAATCCTCTGCAAAATTCTGCTGATCCAGCTGTTCCCACAGTTCGGAAGTTTCTGTCCCGGCAGGCACTTCGCTGCCTGCTGTCTGCAGCATTTCTTTTTCCTGCCGATACTTTTCTCTGTATCTGCGCAGATTGCCAAACATCTCCGCCGGATCATCCATTAGTGCCTGGGCAGCCAAAAGATTCGACGCGCTGGTGGGAAGTTCTCCCCTTTGTAGCAATTCTACGGCTTCCGGCGTCGTATTCCCCGCCTCACGCATCTGCTGCAGTCCTTCCCGGTCATACGCTGCTCTGCTTTCGTCATCATCTGACACCTCTGTCAGAACCTCTTTTGCCATGCCCATCCGGATCTGTTCAGATATATTATTCTCGGACAAATGGATCTCCTGTGTCAGCCCGGTATTCTCTGATACTTTCCAGTCCATATGAGAAGTCCTTCTGCTTCTGGCTGCCGCCAGCAGAGTGGAAAATTGCAGTTCTGCACCGGTATCTACTACCGCGCCTACCGCTGCGCCATCCTCTCTCTCGACCTGATGCACCATTCGATAAATTCCAATATACGCTTTTCGTTCCTCTTCTGTAACATCCTTTTTCCGTTCCAACTGATATAGGAAACGGCTGTAGTCCTCCGCTTCTTCCTCATAGCTTTGGGGGTTCTGTGAAAAATAGGCCTCCAGTTCGTCAAAGGTCTTCTCCAGAGGATTTACACCGTCCCGGATCATCTGTAACACATTTTTCGGTGTCAGTCTGTCCACCACTGCGCTGACCTGTCTGTCAGCTTCCTTGATCTTCTCGATATTTTCAGGCGTAATTTTCATACTGTTGTATGCCAGAATCCGGACAGCCCGCTGATTTTCCTGTGTTTTTTCTAATGACATGTCTGTCAGAATATCATCTACATTAGAAAATGCTTTCCGGATGCTGTCTCCCAGGTCGCTTCTCGGTGCCGTCATCAGAGTCTCATAACGTTCGCCCGCTTCTTCATAGGCTTTCTGCATTGCAGCGCCTTCCTTATGGAAGTCAGAAACTGTCTCTGTGGCAGCTTTCTGTTCCAGACCATAGGATCCCAGTACTCCGGCAGGTAATCCAGGTAATTCGGAAGCCACCTGCACTGCCTGGGTATAAGTCTCATATTTCATCACTGCCTGAGACTCACCGGGAAAATATTTTCCGGCAACCTCTGCCTCCGCCTTTCGCAGCGCTTCGATCAGCTGCTCCATAGGAGCTGTATCAATGGAAAAATCACTCTGTAAAAGCTTTACGTTCACTTCTGCCGTCATGCGCAGGCGAATCTCTTCCAGCTGTTTTCTTGCTGCCAGATTCTCTGCCGTGGCATCCCACTTTGCATCCGAGAACCAGTCCTGCAGCATTTTATCTGCTTTTTCATAAATCGTATCCTGTCTGCCCAGGTTCGCATACATCGGGGATTTCCCCTCCGCAATTGCCGCTGCTGCCACCTGCGCAAAAGCATCCTCCGTAACGGGATAGGAAATGCCGTCCAGTTCCACAAGCTGCTGCAGCGTATCCGTAGTCAGCGGAAGTCCTGCACTTATCAGCCACTGTGCCTTCTGTCTGTTCTCATCGTTTACCGTCAATCCCGCATCCGCAATTACCTTGTCCATCTGCTCCTGCAGTTCCTGCGGAACATCATTATTCTGTACTTTCGCACCGCTGTTCTCTGCCACATAGAGGTTCCAGATCTCCGGTTCCAGTCCGTTATCCACCAGGTAGCTGACCGCACCTTCTTCCGGTTCCTTCAGGGAAGCTGCCATATCCCAGGCGCTTTTCAGTTCATTTATATTTTCCTGCGTCAGAGGAAGATCCGCGGAACGGAACTGCTCTTCGATGCTTCGGGCTAAAGTATCACTTCCTACCGCTGCCGCCAGGGTATCCATATCGATATCATCCGTATATCCTGCGATCTGCTGACCGGAACGCACCAGTTCTGCCTTGATCTTATCCACGATGGTGACCGCTGTATCCTGATCCAGCTCTCTGGGATCAAATCCATCCTCACAGGCCTTCGCATAGTCCTCCTGTGACATGGTATGCGACAGCAATGTCATATAGTTCTGCTGCAGTGCCACATTAGCATTCCCGGCATCCTGCTGCAGCTCCATCAGAGATTTTCCTTTGTTGTTCTCTTCCTTTTCTAAAGAAGACATGGGCACTGCGGCCTGCCCACTCTCGTATACTGCCCCGAAATTCACATTTACGCTCTTTTTACTGCGCCATGTCTTGTCTTTGCCCCAGTTGTTTTTCTCTGTCCGGTTACTTTCTGTTCTATTGTCATTTTCATTGATCGTCTGATTCTGAAATGTTATCTTCACGCCTGTCGTCCTTTAAATCCTCTTACGAATACAAGCATTCAAAGAGGTCTTAGTGATATTTACATGTCTCTGAATAGTTATGAAAAAAGATGAGTGTACTTTTGGTCACACTCATCTTTTATTTCGGTTGTTTTATGTAATTTCTTAACCTGACCTAGAACAGAAATACTGCTGCACCGTAGGGCGGCAGATCAAAGCTGATGGAGTAATCCTTATAATGATAAGGCTTTTTCTCCGCCATAATCTCTGCGGGAATCTCGTTACCCCAGCCGCCGAAACGCTCCTCATCACTGTTGAGCAAAAGCTTATACTTTTTCTTCTTAGGCACGGGAACGGTATAGTTCTCCCATTTCATCGGGGTCATGTTGAGTACAAACAGCAGATTATTCTTGCCACTGGAACATTTTCTCACGAAGCAGTATGTACTGTGCTCCGCATCATCCGCGTTCATCCATTCAAAGCCGTCCCAGGTATTGTCAAGCTCGTACAGAGCAGGGTATTTACGATACAGCTTTAACAGCTCCTTTACATAAGTATGTACGCCCTGATTCAGCTTCTCTCCTAACAGATACCAGTCAAGCTCACGCTCTTCGCTCCACTCTCGCTCCTGTCCGAAATCCTGTCCCATAAATAATAATTTCTTGCCGGAATGCCCGAACATGTAGCTATACCCCACACGAAGGTTGGCATATTTATCTGCCGGATATCCGGGCATTTTATTCACCATGGAGCACTTCAGATGTACCACTTCATCATGAGACAATGGAAGAATATAATTCTCACTGTCGTTATAGCTCATGGCAAAGGTCATAGCGTAATGATCGCCTTTCCGGTACAGAGGATCCAGCTTCATATACTCGCAGAAATCATGCATCCAGCCCATATTCCACTTGAAGGAAAATCCTAAGCCTTCCTCCCCGATACCACTGGTGACATTGGGCCATGCGGTAGATTCCTCGGCAATTGTCAAAAATCCCGGATAAGTTCCGCGGATCACTGAATTCAGATGATGGAAGAACTCAATGGCTTCCAGGTTCTTATTGCCGCCAAATTTATTCGGCAGCCATTGTCCGTCCTTTTTACCGTAATCCAGATACAGCATGGATGCTACTGCATCTACACGGATACCGTCTACATGGAACTCTCTCAGCCAGAACAGAGCATTGGCTACCAGGAAGTTCTTCACTTCATTTTTGCCATAATTAAATATCTTCGTTCCCCATTCAGGGTGTTCTCCCAAACGGGGATCGGGATGTTCAAATATGCACTGTCCGTCAAATTCTGCCAGTCCGTGTGCATCGGTTGCAAAATGTGCCGGTACCCAGTCCAAAATAACTCCAACGCCTGCCTTATGCAGTTCATTGACCAGATACATAAAATCCTTAGGCGTTCCGTAACGGGATGTAGGCGCATAGTATCCGGTTACCTGATACCCCCAGGAGCCATCATACGGATGCTCTGCGATTCCCATAAGCTCTACATGGGTGTATTTCATCTCTTTCAGATATTCCACGATCCGGTCGGCAAACTCCCGATAATTATAGAATCCTTCCGCAGTACCGTTATTCGGATGCTTCATGAAAGAACCGATATGACACTCATAGATCGCCATGGGCTCCTTGTTCATATCTTTTTTATCCCGGGCTTCCATCCACTTGGAATCCTTCCAGTCGAATCCCGTGATATCCGTAACGATGGACGCTGTTCCGGGTCTGTATTCCGCATAATTTGCAAACGGGTCGGCTTTATACAGTCTTCTGCCATCCCTCGCATAGATCAGGAACTTATACATTGTTCCTTCTTCCACGCCGGGAACGAACAACCCCCAGATACCACCTTCTCCCAGCTTCTGCATGGGATGAGACTCCTCGTTCCATTCATTGAATGTGCCGATGACATTCACCTGTGCTGCATTTGGTGCCCATACCCCGAAATAGACTCCCTGCACACCATCTTCCGTCGACAGATGCGCGCCCAGTTTTTTATAAATATCATAGTGCGTTCCCTGGGCAAAAAGGTACTGATCTGCTTCGGAAATAAATACCTTCTCCTTCATCATAGCTGCGCCTCCCGCTATATATTTTTAACTATTCAGAACCCCATTCGCCCTATAAACATTGATAAATGTTCTTACGAATGCAAGCATTCGACGCCCATTCGTCAATGTTTACATGGCTCTGAATAGTTATACAAAATCTTTCTCAGTGAGGATGATCATATCCTCATCGTCATATCTCTTGGCAAACAGAACATCAAAGAAATGCTTTAATGTCTTTTTATTCGCATGCGCAATTGCCTCATCCACGATCTCTTTCACATCTACCACGGTAACCACATGGTCTATGGTCTGCATATCTTCAATTCTGGTATGCAGTGCGAGAACTCCCAGCTCATCAATGGAGTATTCCATTTCCCGGGCGTATTGTCTTCCGAATGCCACCAGTGTATCGTTACTGAGAGCTTCCACATCCATGCGGGCTGTAAAGCTTTCTTTTAGTTTTTCATGCTTTTCCAGGAAACGGTCGATCTCACGCTTGGTATCCTCCAGGATAATAACGATTCCCTGATTCTCCTGCTGCAGGGCTTTATACAGGGTGTTCACCGTAGTATCGTTCATTTCCGATGCCTTGCAGATAATAAGTGCTCCGTTCTTCAGCTTGGATAATGTATCTGCAGCGTCCTTTTTATTCAGCGCATGTCCGGAGATTTTGGCAACTTTTCCGGAGAAATTGCTGTCGGTAGCCTGAATCTCACGAATCATATTTTTCGCAAGGGATAAGGTATCCATGCCTTCTTCACCGGTGATGATCACATTGCCGGTATAGGCAGCCAGGCTGATATTATCAATGGCTTTGACTAACTGTTCTCTTGCGGACTTACTCTGAATAAAGGGCGCATACAGCTCGCGCTCTTCTCTGGTAAGCGCACGGACTTTTGCCTTGTCTCTCTCCACTACGGGAGGCTCCGGGGTCTGCGGCTGCTCGTCCTCAGGGACTTCTTCTACCGCTTGTTCTACTGCTTGTTCTTCCGGCTCCTCTTTGGCCTCCTCTTTGGCCTCCGCTACGGATTCCTCCGATGCTTCCTGGGTCTCTGCTGTGGTTTCCTCCGACACTTCTGGGATTTCTGCAGCCGGCTCCTGCGTCACTTCCATATCGGCGGCAGCTTCCGGTTCCTCTGTTGCGGGTTCTTCCTCATATTCCGCTACGGCAGGTTCCTCTTCAAGTTCTTCTACCTCTTCAAGTTCTTTTACCTCTTCAGTGTCAACGATATCCGTATCAGCAGGTTCCGGTTCCAGCTCTTCAACTTCATCTGTGTCCGTAACCACATCAGCATCCGCTGCTTTTTCTTTTTCCAGTTTCTCTAACAGTCCATCTCTTACTGCCTGTTCAAATTCCGTGAACATGGCACCGGTCTGCTGCAATACATGCTGGCGGACTTCTTCTTCTCTCTTTTCGAGGTTTTCTTTCTTTTTGCGTTCCCACTCTGCCAGAATGTCTTCAATATTCATCTGACCGGTAATCTGCTTCTCGATGCTTTCCGCCTCGGGCATTACCAGGCTGATCTGTCCGTCGGATTCCTGTGCCAGTACATTTGCCAGTTCCTTGGGAGGTTCCACCGGTACGGTCACTTCATGCATTTCATGAATCTCTTCGGCAGGGTTCTCCGGCTTACTCTCTGTCTCCACAGGCGCCTTCGGCTCTGCTTCCGACAATTCCGGTACAACATCCTGTCTCTTAAGAGATGCCGGTTCCTCCGGCAGGATCTCCTCGGTCTCTACCTCAGGAACCTGAGACAGATCACCGATCTCTCCGGTCTCACCAAAGAACACCTCGGAACCTTCGATCTGCTCGGTCTCCGGCTCCAGATCATCCTCACTGACCTCTGCAATCTCCGGATAATCCAGAGATTCTGTATCGGAATCCATCATAGGTGCTACGATAGAACGGGTAATGGAGTCCGCTGTCGCTTTCGCGGTATCTTCTTTTGGTTCCTCACCGAGGACTTCACGAAGTCCCGCTGCAAGTTCTGCCTGCAGATTGATAGTATTATACTGACCCACATCCATGGTCTTCACATGAATATCGAAATCATCCTGCTCCGGCTGTGCGGAGGTCTCCTGCGCCGGTTGCTGCATGGGTTCATAGACCTGGGTATCTCCGGATACCCGGTCATAGTTATCCTCCTGAACATAGCCCTGATTCTGATCGTAGTTTCCGTCCTGAGGATAGTCCTGCGCATGCCCCTGGCTTTGGTCATAGTTCCCATCCTGGGAATAATCCTGAGTATAATTCTGATCATACCCCTGACCCTGATCATAGCTTCCGTCCTGGGCGTAACCCTGATCATAACCCTGATTTGCGCTATACCCGTTGTCCTGCACAGAGTTCTGCGACGGGATAAAGCTTCCGGGTGCATCGAACCGATGATCGTATTTTTCCTGCTGCTCCGGTGTCAACGGCTGATGGAGCATTTTCAGTTCCATCGCCTTAATCACATATTTTCCTTCGCCGAACCAAAGGATCAGTTCATCACATTCCTCTACACATCTGGCTGCCAGTCCCACTCTGTGATACAGGTATGCCAGTTCATATGCCCATTTTTCCCTGTAATCTCTCTTCTTCAGTTCTTCCAAAACTGAGATTCGTTCTTCAAGGCTCACGTCCTGCGCCTCGTACAATTTATACTGCAGAATATATCTTCCCGAATCCTTGGGCGCCACCTGTACGAATTCCTTATAATATTCTATCGCCTGTACGTATTCTTCCATTTTAATGGAAAGTTCGCACAGGGAATAGCAGATGGTCCTTCCACCGGGACGACGTTCATATGCCAGAAGCAACATATCTCTGGCATCCTCATATCTGCGATTGATCTTATAGAGATCACTGATCGTACACAGCATCATGACACTTTTTACACGACGCCAGTCAATCGTGTCGGCAATTTCAGCAGCCTGTGCATATTCTCCCCGGCTGATCAGGTCTTTGATTTCTTCCGCTCTTAATTTATATTCACTCTTATCCAAGGTATTTCGCTCCCTTAACCTTTTCTTGTCCTAAGTTCCTATTTTCACCAAAGCAGACTATCCCACTTTTTTCTTATTCAGTGTATCATAGTCACTATACGTATGTCAAAATCAAACTGGGGAAATTGTAGTGGAAATTACGCGAGCAATGAGCCGCGCATAGGCATAAGGAAAGACAGCGATGGGCGCTCACGCACACATCGCTGTCTTTAATCACAGATATTTTCCCGTAATGCTGTCGGCATTTGCCCTGATCTGCTCCGGAGTTCCCACAGCGACAACTCTGCCGCCGTCTTCTCCACCACCGGGTCCCATATCAATGATGTAATCGGCATTGCGGATCACATCCAGATCATGTTCAATGACAAGTACCGTTGCCCCATTGTCTATCAGCGCCTGAAATACCTGCAACAGAGTCTGTACATCTAACGGATGCAGTCCGATCGTCGGTTCGTCGAATACAAATACGGAATCCGACTGTCCTCTTCCCATTTCGCTGGCAAGCTTCAACCGCTGAGCCTCCCCGCCGGAGAGGCTTGGTGTCTCTTCGCCTAATGTTAAATATCCCAGTCCCAGATTTTTCAGGACTTCCAGACGCTGATGCACGACTTTCCAATCCTCTGTCGCCTGCAATGCAGCCGTTACATCCATCTCCATCATCTGCGGCAGAGAATAACGTTTCCCTCGTTTGTTCGCATAGCAGATGTCCCATGCCTCTCTGCCATAGCGGGAACCGCCGCACTCCGGGCAGGGCACATCCACATCCGGCAGGAACTGTACGTCCAGACTGATCTGTCCGGTACCGTCGCAGACCGGGCATCTTAGTTTTCCGGTATTGTAAGAAAAGTCTCCCGCCTTATATTTTTTATTTTTTGCATCCGCGGTTTTCGCATAGATCTTCCGCAGTTCGTCATGCACATTGGCATAAGTGGCTACCGTGGAACGCACATTAATACCGATGGGGGATGCATCGATCAGTTTTACATGGGCGATACCCTCCGCGGTGATACTTTTTACATGGCCGGGCAAATGTTCGCCGTTTAACTTTGCTTCCAGTCCGGGAATCAGACTTTCCAGCACCATGGTGGTCTTACCGGAGCCGGAGACACCGGTAACGACCGTAAGTCTTCCTTTGGGAATGTCTATTTCCAGAGGCTTTACCGTATGGATGGCATCTGTGGACAAATGAAGCTTTCCCGGTGCAAATATTTCCTCCCGGGCGATGGGTTTACGGATACGCATATCCGCAGTCTGCGCCAGAAAAGGACCGATCATGGACTCCTTTTTGGCGATTACCTGTGGAATCGTACCCTGTGTGATCACATAGCCGCCTCCGGCACCGGCTTCCGGTCCCATCTCGATCAGCCAGTCCGCTTCGGACAGAATCTGAGTATCATGGTCTACCAAAATAATGGAGTTGCCGTCAGCGATCAGGTCATGCATCACCGCATTCAACCCCACAATATTCGAAGGATGCAGACCGATGGAAGGCTCATCCAGCACATAGAGCACTCCTGTGGTACGGTTCCGCACTGCACGTGCCAGCTGCATCCGCTGTCTCTCCCCGGTGGACAGAGAGGCTGACGCACGATCCAGAGACAGGTAAGTAAGTCCCAGATCCATCAGCCTTTTGGCCACAGTTTGGAAGGATTCGCAGATAGATTCCGCCATAGGCCGCATCTCTTCCGGCAGGGAATCCGGCACTCCCACTACCCAGTCCACCAGTTCTTTCAGGGGCATCTGGCAGGCCTGCGCAAGCCCTATGCCCCGAAGTCTCGGTGCTCTGGCCGCATCCGAAAGTCTGCTGCCACCGCATTCCGGACAGATGTCCTCCTTTAAGAATTTTTCCACACGTTTCATGCCCTTTTCGTCTTTCACTTTTGCCAGGGCATTTTCTACCGTGTATACCGCATTGAAATATGTAAAATCCAGTTCTCCCGCCTGATTGGTCTTTTTCGCCTTATAAAAAATATGTTTCTTCTCCGCGGGACCGTGATAGACAATCTCTTTTTCCCGATCTGTAAGTTCCCGGAAAGGCACATCCGTCCGCACTCCCATTTCCCGACAGACATCTGTCATTAAAGACCACATGAGACTGTTCCAGGGTGCCACCGCTCCCTCATCAATACTCAGGGAATCATCCGGCACAAGAGAATCCAGGTCCACAGTCCGCACACTTCCCGTACCGCCGCATTTCGGGCAGGCTCCCTGAGAATTGAATGCCAGTTCCTCTGCGCTGGGAGCATGTACCTTTGCTCCGCATTCGGGACACAGGATCTCCTGCTCCGCCGCTACTTTCAGGGTCGGCGGCACATAATGTCCGTTGGGGCAGCGATGGGAAGCCAGACGGGAATACATCAGACGCAGACTGTTCAAAAGTTCTGTTCCGGTTCCAAAGGTACTGCGAATCCCGGGAATTCCGGGGCGCTGATGCAATGCCAGCGCTGCCGGAACATAGAGGACTTCATCCACCTGGGCTTTCGCCGCGCCGGTCATACGTCTTCTGGTGTAGGTGGACAGAGATTCCAGATAACGTCTGGAGCCCTCTGCATAGAGGACACCCAACGCCAGCGAAGATTTCCCCGAACCGGATACCCCGGCGATTCCCACGATTTTGTGTAAGGGAACATCCACATCGATATTTTTCAGGTTATGAACCTTTGCACCTCTTACCTTGATATGCTTTGGTTCATTGGTTTCGTATTCCATGACAGCATTCCTCATCTTTTGATTTCATTTATTAAAACAGATCCAGCATATTGTCCAGATAGATTTCTTCTCTGACCTGCAGCTGATACTCCGGTTTCGTCATATAATACAGTAAAAATTCCAGAACCAGTGCACTGCCCAGTCCCCGGCCCTCGATCTTATAATTGGAAAATCCCATGGGCAAGTAGATCTTCTGAATATCTTCCACGCTGATAAATCCGGGATTTTTCATAGCTTTGGAAAAACGATACCCCTCCTCCGCCCCCGGTGAGGTACAACTAAAATCCGGCTTCTCTCCCAGATTCCTGTGGCTGACGGCTTCGTAGCATTCCTTCCTGTCCTTGCAGCCAAAATAGCAGCACTCATTGCACAAAAACTCCACTTTGTCTTTCTGTGATTCTGTCAGCGTATTTAATTCTTCATAAGCCTTGTTCAGGCGGAAATCCGGTACGACGTAGCGAAAATCTTCTCTGTCTGCTTCCTTTTTTAACGCTTCAAAATCCGTCAGTACTTTTGTGGTTGAGGATATCAGATAAAGTTGCGGATAATGACTTTTCAAATACTGTAACAGCAGTTCCGAATGGACGATCACGCCGTTTTCCGGCTCTGTATTTTCCGCAAACAGGGCACAGAGTTCATTGCATTTTCTGTCGGAAAGATGTTCTTCGCAGAGCTGCGAATTGCTGAAGGTCAGACGGGCTGAGATCCCGTATTCCTGTAACAGTGCCAGCACTTCTCCTGCGTTGTGATCCTCCAGTGAGACCCGGCCGCCTCCCCAGATGCAGTCCGGCGGGGCTCCGTAGATGGAACCGATGTCGCACCAGTCGTAAAAATATTCCCCATGCTCCCGAAACAACGGCAGGAACATTCTGTATAATTCATAGAATTCAAACAGACCGGGAAGATGGTAATGGGCTGTTTGTTTATTCATGTTTCTGCTTCCTCCGTATTATTTTTCATATTCAAAATATTTCAAAAATCCCCATTTAGAAAATGTTAAACAGGGATAACCATAGGTATATTATAGCCTATCCAGAAAAATGAGACAATTGAATATAATTAAAATTCCGGCGACCACCTCTCTGGTAATCGCCGGAACCACGTTTATTTATTTTCCCCAGACTTCCTCCGCTACTTCTTTCACCAGCCGGAGTTTCGCCCACTGCTCTTCTTCGGTCAGCTTATTGCCGATCTCGCAGGAGGCAAATCCGCACTGAGGACTTAAGTATAATCTCTCCAGTGGAATGTATTTTTCCGCATCATGGATTCTGTCAATGACAAGCTGTTTGTCCTCCAGTACGGGAGACTTGGTAGTGATCAGTCCCAGAACGACCTTTTTCTCCCCGGATACCTTGGCCAAAGGTGCGAAACCGCCGGATCTCTCATCATCAAACTCCAGGAAATAGGCATTCACATTCTCTTCGTCGAACAGGATATCCGCTACGGAATCATAGGCACCCTCGCTTGCGTAGGTGGAATGGAAATTACCGCGGCATACATGGGTGTTAATGATCATATCCTTTGGTGCATTCGCGATTACCTTGTTATTAATATCCTTATGCGATTTCTGGAAATCCACAATTCCTTCTCTGGTAGTTCCGTACAGGGTGTGGCCGATCTTATCCGCAAACATACCCCAGGTACAGTCATCCAGCTGCAGGTTTCTACATCCGGCAGCATAGAGGTCATCGATCACTTTTCCGTAGGCCGCCACGATGTCATTTACCAGTTCCTGCTCATTCGGATAATGCTTCTCTGTGCAGCCTCGGTTAAAGGGCATGGTAAACTGTGCCAGGAACTGGGCGGGAGAAGGTATGGTCTGCTTTGCTACGGTATTTTCATCCTCTAATGCTTTTACAAACCGGAAATGATCTACAAAAGGATGCTCCCCGGTCAGTCCGATCTTGCCTACAATATAGGTATCATCCACCATGGCCGCCTCGCCGTGGAACGGAAGTCCCGTCTTGGTAGGGGTATGGCTGATGCCGTCGAATCCCCACATGAAATCCAGATGCCAGGTGGCTCTGCGGAATTCACCGTCTGTGATCACATGATAGCCCAGCTCTTTGATCTTGCTCACAAGCTCTGTGATGGCTTCATCTTCCACTTTCTTCAGTGCCGCAGCATCGATCTTTCCTTCATTGAACTGTCTTCTTGCTTTCTTCAACTTCTCCGGTCTTAAAAAACTTCCTACGAAATCATAGCGAAAAGGTGTCTGTAAATTGCTCATTGTCATTCTCTCCATTTCTTTGTCGTTTTTTGAATTGTCCTCATTATAAGAGAAATGATGAAATCCGCAAAATACGTAAAAATAAGGGTTGTCCATAGTTTAAAACTATGGGCAACCCATTCATCCTAAATACTTCTGCAGTGCTTCCAGGTAGGTAGTACCCAGTCTGCTGAGCATTCCTTTTCTGTGTGTGATATAACCGATCCGCATGTCACTCTCATCTGCCAGTGGCACGGCGATAATATCTTTTCCGTTTAATTTTTTATCGATCACGCCGCTGCACACGGTGTAACCGTTCAGGCCGATCAGCAGATTGAACAGTGTCGCTCTGTCCCGCACACGGATATTTTTCCTGCG
Organism: Simiaoa sp.; assembly: GCF_051972595.1. Lineage (NCBI taxonomy): Bacteria > Bacillati > Bacillota > Clostridia > Lachnospirales > Lachnospiraceae > Simiaoa > Simiaoa sp. The sequence continues at coordinate 29,988 of NZ_JBOKRY010000003.1, forward strand.
TTCAAAATCAGAGAAGATTTCCTCTGAAAAATAAAAGGAATTGTGCTCTCCCTGTTCAAAAGACAGGTACGGGTATTCTTCCAGTTCTTCGTTCGTAATTATGCTGTTACCCGCCAGCGGATGTTTTCTGCTGATAAATACATGGGGACTGGCAACAAACAACTGGTGGAATTCCAGATCATGGGATTTCAACAGCTTGCTGAGTACCGCTTCATTGAAATCATTCAAAAACAGGATTCCGATCTCGCTGCGCAGACGCGCCACATCTTCTATGATCTCATAGGTCTGTGTCTCCCGCAGGCTGAAATCGTATTCTTCCTGCCCGTACTGTTTGATCAGGTCCACGAATGCGTTGACGGCAAAGGAATAATGCTGGGTGGATACGCAGAACTGTTTTTTGCCCCCGGGATTTCCCTTGTATTTATCCTCAAGGATCGCCGCCTGCTCCAGCACCTGTCTCGCATATCCCAAAAAGTCATCTCCCTCTTTGGAAAGCGTGATCCCCTTGTTGGTCCGGTTGAAAATAACAATATTCATTTCCTTTTCCAACTCGTGGATCGCGTTGGTTAAACTAGGCTGTGAAACATACAGCCTGTTGGCTGCTTCCGTGATGGTGCCGGTCTCTGCTACCGTTATTACATACTTTAATTGCTGAAGTGTCATTCTTTTCCCTATTTTTTATCCTTTTTACTTTCACCGTAAATGGCGACAGCAACGCACAGGACCGCTGCTGCAATCGCCAGCCAGAATGCCAGATCCATATATTGTCACTCCCAAAGTTTTCAAAATCTCTTCCCAAGGTTAGCACTCGCTAACCTCCGTGTCAATCATTCTTCCTTTGGGAAACAGGATTTATTCTCAGACAATATCTTTCAGTTCTTCCTCTTCCTGGCATTTCATTTTCTCGATTTCTTTTTTATTGATTTTCTCTGCTATGACAGAAATTACCGCCGTTCCGATGATAAGTATCGCAGCCTCTAATCCGGTATTTTCATAATCCACAAATAAGGATACTACAAACATGATAAGTGAGGTAACGATCAGACCAGCCTCTATGTATTTTAATTTTTCCCGCCAGCGCTGCATCATAAGATCAGTCCCTCCCTTGCATCCACACCAGTCTCCCTGCGGTTCAGGTAATCAAACGAAATCATCTTATGTTTCACATAGAGCCGCTCGAGTGTCATAATGGGAATCTTGTAAGAATCTCCCCGTTCTTCCCAATATCCCACGCCGTCTTCTCTCTCCTGCTCGATCAGCATGTGAATGTACGGATCTTTGTCGGTGTAGCAGATGTAGAACTTTTTCAGGCTTCCCATAGTAGGCGTGACTGCGATCTCCACATGGCCCGTCCGGTATTTCGCCAGCCACTTGATGGCATATTCGATCTGGGAAAAATCCGTGACGGTCTCCACCTTATCCCCGTAAGTTAAGGTGAATGTGTAGGTCAGAGACTTGTCGATCTTATACTTGGTGTATTTCGTTTTCTCCTTGTGGTATTTGACAGAAAAGTGAACACTAATCACAAAGATCACCAGACCCAGCAGAAACATGATAAGCGGCGGCAGGATCTGCTTCTCCTTTGTCGCACCGCAGAAATAAATAACCGGGAACACCATAAATACCAGTCCCACCATAATAAGACCGGAATAAAAGGATTCCCAACTCCTTTTTGTAAACATATTCTCCCCACTCCTTTGTATTATTTTCCACCATAGTAACACAAGAGTGGGGCTATCGTCATCTTTTTTAGAAAAGAATGTCCTCCGGCCGGATCTTATCTTTCTCCGTAATGGGACGGATCACCCGGCAGGGAACGCCTGCTGCAATCACTCCCGCCGGAATATCATGGGTAACCACACTTCCGGCGCCGATCACAGAACCCGCGCCGATGGTTACACCACCGCAGACCGTGGCATTTGTTCCGATCCATACATTTTCTTCCAGCGTGATGGGTGCAGAAGTACCGATTCCCTGACTGCGCTGTCCCGGGTCAACCGCATGTCCGGAGCAGGCCAGACAGACGCCGGGCGCGATAAATGCACCCGCACCGATATTGACGGGTGAGGTATCCAGAATGACACAGTTATAATTGATGACTGTAAGTCCGTGGGTATGAATATTAAATCCGTAATCGCAGTGAAAATCTGGTTCAATGCCTGTCATCGGATGACAGGTTCCCAAAAGCTCCTGTAAGATTTCCCGCCGCTTCTGCTGTTCCTTCGGAGCTGTCCGGTTATATTCCCAGCAAAGCTGTTTTGCCCGGTTCTGTTCCTCTCCCGGGATATTTTCATAGCCACTGGCATAGGCCGCAGGGCGCTTCATAATGTCTATAACGTTCATGTTTTACGCTTCCTCGCTTTTTCTTTTCCCGAAAACCTCACAATTTACAGTAATGTCACCATTCTCCTGGATGATAATATTCTGCCAATGAAATGTATTTTCATTTCTTTCCACAAATCGCCATTTTCGATTGGGATTTTCCAGAACAGTTCCCGTCAATATTCCATTTTCCATGGTAAAACACAAATTTGTAAATTTACTCTTGCATGCATATACCATATCATAGCAATGGGTCTTTGAATTATATATTCTAAGTCCGACACCATACTCACCATCCGGCTGTGGAGAAGTCTCCCTCGTCGCTCTGGAAGGACATATGAACATATCTTCAATGCCTATCCCGTTCAATACCCGCCTAAAGATCCACTCTCCCTTTAATTGACGCTGTGGCCTGTTATGATCACCATCTATAAACTTATCTTTATAATCAAACTCCCAATCACCCAACAGCGGAGCAAACCAATCATACTCCTCCGGAATAGTTCCTTCCGGTTGTCCATACAAAGCTTCTATAAAGTTGTCCATATCTTTATACCTTCCCTATATCTGCGTCATATTAATCCTGCAATAATCGCCCTCACATCTTTTATCCCCGAAAGCAATCCTCGACCTGTTTCACAATCGTTTCATCCAGCCAGCCCTTATTCGCCATATCCCACAGGATCTCACAAGCTTTTTCGTGAGGCATGCCCTGTTTATAGGGACGACTTTCCGTCAGTGCCTGATAGATGTCTATACAGGCCATCATGCGCTCCTGCGTGTTCAGTTCTGCGGCGGTCTTCCCGAAAGGATATCCGGTTCCGTCCAGCCGCTCATGGTGGAATGCCGCCCAGTCGCGGATCTCGTCAAAATCATCTACGCCTGACAGAATATAATAGGTATATGCCGCATGATGTTTCATCACAGCAAATTCGTCCTCCGTAAGCCTTCCCGGCTTCTCCAGGATCTCATTACCTACCGCCACTTTTCCGATGTCGTGCAAAGCGCCCGCAAGGTACATTTTCTCCACGGTTTCTTCATCAAATCCCATATAACGGCTCAACCGTTCTGCATCCTCTGCTACACCGATGGAATGGGTGCTGGTGAATGGAGATTTGTAATCGACGATCTGTGCAAAAAAGCTCGCCAGCTCCTTGATCTGCGCGAAGCTTAGCTCCTGTTTGATGCGGGGGATTTTCTCCCACAGATTTTTCTCAAAGCTATCCTCTCCCAGCGTCAGAAAATGTGACAGCGTAAACACCTGCAGGAAAGCATCCACACATTCCTTGTCCACAACGGTTCCTTCATTTTTGTGAAGATATCCACAAGCTTTATTGAAAATATCCTCCGTAAAGCCCTTTGCACCGTATGCCCGGTCCAGCAGATCGCTTAAATGAATGATTCGGGAAAAAATCGGAACCTCTTCCCATGTTTTTCCAAACGGTCCACTCCCATTGGCATTTTCATGGTGATACAGAATTACATTCTTCACATCCGTATGGAAAGGAAGTCTCTGTATATTTTTTTCACCCAGGGTACAGTGAATTCCTACCTGAGAAGCTTGCGGGGCATTTGCAACATCCTTATGTAATTCTTCCTGAATATACTGTGTCAGTGCATTATCATGAAGCAGGGCACATGCTGCCAGATCCTGCAGGCTCTCACCGCTGATCCCCAACTGCTCTGCCATGCAGACACTCATGTATGCCACACGCTTCGCATGTTTGTCAGACACATGTACCAGCTCTGCCTCCACACAGTCCAAAGCATATGAACAGGCTGACAATAATCCTAAAACATCTAATAACATTTCTATATTTCTCCAATCTCTTTATAACACACCTATTATGACAATGATTTATGTGAAAAGCAAGCATATTCCGGACAATAAATTATATCAAAAAGGAGCAGCTCCCGGTACTGCAGAGTTGCTCCTTCTTACTGTCCATCGATCGGATTATGTTAGCTATTGATCCTCTTAATTACTTCTTCCATTACAGGCATCGCAGGTATTGCTCCTTCTCTCTCAACACATAGGGAAGCCACCGCATTTCCAAAGCGGACACATTCTATCATTTCCTGTAAAGAATATTCTTCTATACGCTTACCGGATTCACAAATCTTATATAAAAAGCCTCCCATAAAAGAATCTCCGGCACCGGTGGTATCCACAACTTTGCTGGAATAGCCTGGAACATATGCTTCCTGCTGATCCTGCAGATATACAAACGATCCTTTTTCGCCTAAAGTAATGAGTACTATTTTTGCGCCATACTCTGTTATGCTCTCTGCTGCTTTCCGAACATCCGTATAACCTGTTAATAGCTCAATCTCTTCTTCTGATACTTTAACGATATCTGCATATTCTAAAATGCTTCTCATCCATTTACAGGCTTCTTCCTGTGAATCCCATAAACTGGCTCTGTAATTCGGATCATAAGAAATAATCGTTCCATTATTTTTCGCAGCTTTTAATGCAATAAACTCTGCATTTCTGGATATTTCATCAGTTAACGACAAAGAGCCTACATGAAGAATACGGCTTTGGCAGATGATATCTTTCCGTACTTCCTCACCCTTCAGTCCGATATCTGCTCCGGGTTTTCTGGCAAACGCAAAATTTCGTTCTCCGTTATCCGCCAGTTTAACAAAAGCAAGTGTTGTAAAATAGTCTGCATCACTTATTAATCCTTCGGTTGAAACACCGCATTTATCCAAGGTTTCCTTTAAGAAATCACCCAGGAAATCTTCTCCTATTTTTCCGATAAATGCTGTTTGGGCACCCAGCCGTTGTGCCGCAACCACAACATTAGCAGGTGCACCTCCCGGATTTTGTGTATAAGACAAAGTTTGTCTTTCACTCTCTTTTTTCCCGGTAAAATCAATCAATATCTCTCCCAGAGAGGTAATATCATAATGCCGTTTTGCCCTATATTTTATATCTACGCCTATATTTCCTTGTGGGTATAATTTTCCTGTATAGCGATATAAACCATGCTCCCACAATAATGTAAATGTATTTCCGTCTATGAGGATATCAATATCTGTTTCTTTTTCCATCATTTCACAGGGCACAGTCCGTATACCATATCTGGAAGCTCTGTCTGCCCGGTTATAATTCACGGTCATTTCTTTATTTGTAGAATCAAAGCATATTGTCACTGTATGTCTGTCTGCATCATATAGGTCAATACATAATAACTCTCCATCTCCCGGCAGCTTTCCCTTCAGTTCTACCATAACCGGCTGACTTTGCGGTAGTATGTTTTCACCGGCCCAATGTTTTTCCAATGTTCTGCTGAAGAGCTTCATCTCAGATTTCACTTTATCAGCCACTTTTGCGCACAAACGCCTGTTATCATCTAAATACCACACTCGTGATACATCCAATATTCCACGATAACCTTCCTCCGGACCGAAATCCCGGATCCAAGGCATCCACAGCCAGCCGCCCAGCCAGGCAATAGACCGTATTTCCCCATGCAATACCGGATATGTCTGTGCTGCATAATAATGAGTTCCAAGATCCAAGGTTCCTCTTGTCTCTTTATGGAATTCACATTTGTCAAAATCCACCTGTCCGGACAGATACAGCGTCGTTACACTGTCTTTTTCATACATCGGCGAAGTTGTCAAAAACCAGACATCATCAAGGCAGAAGGCATCCGGACATTCAAACATTCTGCCCTCACCGGGCTCTGCTTCGTACAAAATTCCGCTATACGCCCAATGGTACAGATCGGTAGAAGAGAACAGATAAATTCTTCCGCAGCTGTCCGGATGTTCAATTCTTCCGGTGGATCCTCCACAGATCATTCTCCATTTCCCTTGTGCAAAAAACACCTTGGGATCTCGAAAATCTCTTCCTCCCTTTTCCGGGACTTCTTTTATCAGCGGGTTTTCTTCTGCCTTTACGAAATGTATCCCATCCTTCGACACTGCCAGATTTTGCGTCTCAAAAATACCGGTTTCATCTTCCGTTCTTCCTGTATAAAATAAAAATAGCTGATCATCATGTACAACAACCGATCCGGAAAAACATCCGCCGTTTTTATCATTATCATAGGGCATGTCGGGGACCAGTGCCGGTTCCAATTCTTCCCAGTGTATCAGGTCCCGGCTTACCGCATGCCCCCAGTGCATACTGTCCCAGTTATCATGGTACGGATTATACTGATAAAATAAATGATATTGTCCTTTAAAAAACACCAAGCCATTAGGATCATTGATCCAGCCTTTCTGTGGTGTAAAATGTAGGGATGGCCTTACGATTTCTCTCATTTTCTTATCCTTTCACTGCTCCTGCAGTCATACCACTTATAATATACTTCTGCAAAATGACATAAAATACCAATTCAGGAAGCATGATCATCAGACTCGCTGCAATGATCCCACTGTAATCCATGGAATATTGTCCTTTAAACATAGATGTCATTAACGACACGGTGTTTAAGACATTATCCTGAATAAAGGTTGATGCAAACGGGAACTCATTGTAAATATAAACAGCATTAAAAATAATGATCGTCACGAACGTGGGTTTCATAACCGGAATCACCACTTTGGTACACAGCTTAAATAGATTGCAGCCATCGATAATTGCTGCTTCTTCCAATTCTCCGGGGATATCTCTCAAAAATCCGGTAAACAGTAAGGTATTGAACGAGATGTTCACTGCAACATACGGCAGGATCAGTCCCAAACGGGTTCCAAGGATTCCCATCAATGAATCAATCCGGTATACCGGAAACAGTAGCACATAAATAGGAATGCCAATCCCGACCAGCAGGAACAGATACAATGTTTCCGATGCCTTATGGTTTCGAAAAACCATTCTGGCAATTGCGAACGAACTCATAAAAGTAAATAAAATACTGAAAAAAGTAGATATTACTACCAGTAAAATCGTGTTAAAATACATTCTGGAAAAATCAATAGTATCGATCGCACGCTGATAATTTTCAAAGCTTATTGTCTGCGGCAAAGAAAGCGGACTGTTGACAATCTCATTATTTGTCTTTAATGAAAGCAACATAGCCCACAGTATGGGCATGACCAAAAGAATAATCAATCCCAGCAGACATATGTAAAAAATGACTTTTTTTATCGATATTCTCTTGTTTCTCATGTTTAACTCCTTTGCTTCCTCGTTGTGATCTTAATATAGGAAAATGAGCCCAGAATTGAAAGTAACAGAATTGCAACCGCAATTGCCATTCCATATCCATACCTTCTGGATGTAAATACTGTAAAATACATATATGAGGTAAGCAGCTCCGACTGATGAGCAGGTCCTCCGCCTGTCATCTGATATACCAGTTCATATATTTTAAATACGCCTGTTACCACCAGAACAATATTAATAATAAAGGTCTCTTTCAGCATAGGAATTGTCACATAAAACAAGCGTTGTAACAAATTGGCTCCATCAATATCGCAAGCTTCGTAAATATCTCCCGGTATTGCTTTGATTCCGGATAAAAAAATAGTTCCATGGAAACCCAGTACCTGCCATGTGAATACGATCGCCAATGACAATGGAGACCATTTAGTTCCACCGATCCATTCAATAGCAAGCATATCCAGTCCTATTTTGTGCAATACACTATTTACCAGCCCATAATTAGGATTCAGGATATATCCCCAGATAATTCCTATGATAATAGGCGCTATTACATAGGGAGCAAAAATCACCATTTTAAAAAATGCGTTTCCGTGAAAATTCTTGTTCATCAATAATGCTGCCATAAAAGATCCAACGATCAGGAATATCACACTGAATAACAATACTAAAAATGTATTTTTCAATGCGATCAGAAATAGCTTATCATGGAACATAGCAACATAGTTTTTTATTCCCACAAATGATGCTTTTCCAAGACCACTGTAGTCCGTAAAGCTATAATAACATGCGATAAACACAGGAATAATAATAAATACTGCATAAATCATAAGAGTCGGAAGCAGCATAATGATTTTTGCTTTCTTTGTACTCAACCAATACATAGCTTTCTCCCTTTCCATTCTATAGAAAAGAGCGGTATTACTTAATTTCATACCGCTCTTTTGGTTTTATCTTTCGGCACTTTGTAAATTTTCTACATAATCAGCTGCTTGTTCCGGTGTGTAAACGCCGGTCATAACACCGAAGGTAGCATCAAAATATCCATATGCCACATTGGACGAAAGTGAATTAAACGGCTCAGTTACTGCTTTCCAGTCATCATTTAATGCCGTGATCATCGTGGAAAGTACAGGATGTTGGCTCTCGTCAATCTGTCCATTATATGTAGAGCACGGTAATGCCGCGGTATCCTCTGCAATGATCCTGGTTCCCTCTTCGCCGTAATAGAACTGCCAGAACTGCATAATTGCATCTAACAACGCAGGATCTTCTGCTGCCTTTGAAGATACTACATAAACACCGCCGGATGCCTTGATTCCGATCTGCTGCTCATACTGGCTGTCGGAAAAGGTAGGTCCCCAGAAAAATCCGATTTTAGAAGCCATATCACTTCCCTCAAAATCACCGATATCCCATGCTCCGGAATTGAACATTGCTGCATTTCCACCCAGGAACTGCTCTTTTGCTTCAAAATATCCAATATTGGAAATGTCCTTTGTGAAAGTTCCTTTTTCACGCATTTCTTCTACTTTTTCAAAATAGTGAATAAAGTCTTCGTTATTCCAGGAAATGCTTCCATCCTTCAGGCCGTCAAGCTTTTCAAAGAATCCATATCTTGCCAGCATTGTCTCAAATGCCCAGATACTGTAATTATCCTGCGCACCCACGGTCAGCGGTGTGATTCCGGCTGCATTCAGCTTATCTACCGCATCCAGGAACTCTTCATAGGTAACAGGCACTTCTTCGATTCCTGCCTGCTGGAAGAGATCTTTGTTATAATAAAATCCTACCATCATAACTTCACTGGGCATTCCCACATCTTTACCGTCAACGGTACATGAATGCACCAGTCCGGGAAGAAGGCTGTCATTGATACCATACTGATCCAATGCATCCGTCAGATCATATAAATACCCATTCTGTGCAAACTCCTTTGCAGTTGCCTGCTCCAGCCAAAATACATCCGGAAGCTTATTTTCTCCTGCCAGTAAGGTCATCTGTGTATTATGCTCGGACACTTCTTTGCCCGTAATATCAATTTTAATCCCCGGATGGCTTTCTTCAAAGGCAGCGATAATCTTCTGCAGATGCGGCTCCTGTGCCTGAATATCCGCAACATGCTCTGCAAACTTGATCGTAATCTGTCCGGATCCATCTGCGGTCGTAGAGCTCTGCGCCGTCTCTGCGCCGTCTGTCGTTCCTTCTGCATTTCCGCATCCTGCCATCGTAAACAGCATAGCGGCCGCACAAGTCAGTGCCATCATTTTTCTCCAATACTTTTTCATCATAATTGTACCCTCCTTATTCTTGTACATGAATATCATCTAACGTCCCATACAGGATGTCAATATGTTTGCACATTTTCCCATTCTCTTCCTTCTGACTGTAGATACCCCATGCTTTTCCACAGATGAAGAAACTGGACATTTCACCTTCTATTGCAGGATGGAATGACAAGGTTCCGCGATACATATCACTTTGCAGTCCCAATAATGCATTCAGCACTCCCCAGCTTGCCATTGCTCTGCAATAATGATGACCGGACTCGATCTCACTGAACGGATTCCTCTTGTATCCGTCATAACGATCCCGAATTGACTTTACCACCGTCAGACCTTCCTCTACACAACCTGAATAAATCAGATTAACGGCTACTTCATACTCTACTCCTGTCCACACCTCTCCGGCATAGGATAAAGGGAATTTAGGTCTGCCGCCTTTCGGCCAGGTAGCTACTACCATTCCATGCTCTTCATTGATTGCATATGCTCTGTGTACACTGTCCGTATGATAAAAATCCGTTTTGTAATTATACTTGAATACGGATTCCATAGCAGATTTTACATGCTCTTTCGGTAAAATCTCCCCGATTCCGGCCATATATGCCAGGAACTGTCCGAGAAGCTGATCTGACAGGCAGCCTTTTCCGAATTGATATTTATATTTATCAATCTCCTTCTGTACCTGAATATAATATTCTCCGTCAAACATCAGTTGATCGGCTCTTGCAGCTCCTTTTTCGTAAGCATCTGCGTATAGCTGATGATGTTCTTCATCCCCTACGATCTCAGCCATCTCTTCACAGCATTTCAGTGCTGCCAGGAAGATACTGTCCGTCATGGGATTCGGTCCGTAGAATTCAATATCATAGGTTGTATTCTGCTGACCGTCCAGTACATCATCTCCATCCAGATCCCATTGTTTCAGGGCATATTCCATTGCCAACACTACTTTGGGCCAAATGGTCTTCAAAAATTCTACATCCCCGAGATTCTTGAAATCCCGGTAGACACGAACAACACTTCCAAGTTCTCCATCACAGGCCGGAACCATTGCATACCGTTCCTGATCAAATACGGAAAACATTCGTGTAGACATGCAACCTGTCTCATCTGTTTCTCTCAAAAATTCTACATTACGCATAGTTTTTTCAAGATCCGGGAACAGAAAAGCAACCGTCTGTGCATAATTCCATACATGAGGCACACTACCGTAACCGCAGCCTATGTAGTCACGTATTCCTTCAAATCCGGCAAAAGTTCCATCTTCCAGACGGAAACATAAATTACTTCGAAGATTCGTAATGTTTGCAGTCAGAGCATCAATCACATAATAAGGTAATGTAGTCTTATGGAACATAGCATCGGCAAATTTTCTGCTGTCTGATTCCAGTCGTTCCTTATTATGGTATACATATTTTGCTACATCCCATGCATCTGTGAATTTTGTTGCATAGTAATTTCTTACTGTTCCGTATTCACCGCGCTGGAATTTCTCGTAGTCCTCATCAAACTCGATCCATGCCTTTACTCTGTTAGGGAAATACCATGTAATGACAAATTCGAAGGTTTTTTCTTCTCCCGGCTGAAGTTCTTCCCATGCTCCGATGGATCCGATCTTTTCTCTTCTTTTCAGGAAACTGAAATTATGAAATTGTGCAAATTCACATCCCACACTGTCAGATACGGTCTCTTTTTCCAAAAGTCCATCACTGGTAAAGTCATCCCAGAAATCCTGTATTCCATCCACCCATTCGCCGTCAAACCACTGTGTTTTATAGGTTACATTGGATCCACTGGTCAGAATCGCCATGTTTCCATACCGTAAATGATCCTCTTTCAAATGTTCGGGTGAATAATACAAGCCCTTCACATCATCAAATTCCCGATATTCATTTTTTACACTGTCGGCCAGCTTCAGGTTCTCAATAACATCATATCCCTCAAAGCCGGATGCATTGGGAAGCGTACCTACCAGGCTTACTTTGGTCGGACAGTCTGCAACATTTTTCACCGTGTATCGGATAATTGCGCAGGGAATACTGGAATCATCTGTATTTAAAGGAATAAACGGTGTATATGCTTCCATTGATACTTTTACGGGCAATTCGGAATCTTTGAAATTCACCCTTGCAAAAGGATATTCACAAATCAGTTCGGAATCTTCCATTCTTGGCAGATTTACTAATTCAGCCTGAAGATATCCGTGTGAGCTGGTATATGGCGGAACCATTCTCGATTCCAGAATTTTCGATATAGGTTTTTCCAGTTCTTTGTTCTCCGTACGAATTGCAAAAAAGGAAAGCGGAAATTTCGTATTCTTGGAAGGCCAGTTAAAAATTTCCCAGTCCAGGAACTTTCCTCTTGAATTTATAGAAAAATTACCTGTTCCGATTCCGCCCAACAGAAAACGAACTTCCGTTGCATCCCGCTTAAAGACCCGCGGTGTTCTGTCAAATAATTTCTCTTTTGAAAATGTCTTTTTCATCTTCTCCTCCTTTTAGTTGTTCGGTTGTTCGAATAACTTGTTTTATTTTTTAACTCTCTGCTTTTGCAGAGAGTTTTTTTATTTAATCTTGTTTGTTCGAATAACTTATGCTATGATATTAGCATAACAAAAATATATTGTCAATCACTTTTCAAAATGTGGGGGATTTTATGAACACCAGAACACCAAAATACATGCTTATAAAAAATGAATTTGTCCAGAAAATCGAAAGCGGATATTATCGTCCCGGCGATCTCATCCCTTCCGATAATGAATTAATGCGTACTTTAAATGTAAGTAAAAGCACTATTACACAAGCCCTGAAATGTCTGGAAGCTGAAGGATATATTATACGGCAGCAAGGAAAAGGTACTTTTGTAGCAGACCGCTCCAAAGATAAAATAAACCTATCTATTTATTTATGTCCTATGGAAGATAATGAGAAACATTTTTGGATCTCTCTGATCGAACAGTTTAATCTGACATCTTCCGGTTTTTTTGTAACACCGACTTTTCTCACCAACGATAAGGCTCCTCTGCGTGACTCGCTGTTGCAAAGCTTTACCAGTGGAAATGCACCGGATATTCTGTCCCTGGACGGTCCTGATGTCCCCTATTGGGCATATATGAATTCTCTGCTGCCGTTTGATGGATATATGGATTCGTCTTTCCTATCCTCTTTTCTGTCTCCCATTGTGACACAGGGAACCTATCAGGGAAAACTATATCATCTGGGTTATACGGAATCCACTTTATGTATTCTGTATAACAAGGAGTTGTTCCATTCCCTTGGTATCCGCATTCCGACTTCTGCGGAAGATGCCTGGAGCTGGGATGAGTTTCTGAATGTCTGCCATACAATACAGACCAAAACTTCTTTTCCCTATCCTTTGCTTATGGACTCCGGACGCGGTCTTTCTCCGAAATCCGGAGAATGGAACAGCTATGCAGGATTGCCATTTATCGTGCAGAACAATGGTAGTTTTTTTAACGATACACTGACGGCAACCTCTGGATATATTAACTCTCCGGCTTCCGTCGCTGCTATGAATTGGCTGGGCGAATTATTTCATAAATATCATTATACCCACGTGGAGGATCTCAGTGCCGATTTTCCTGAAAACTTTGCCATGAGTCTTTCCCTGCCCAGTGCTTATTTTCAATCGCAGAAAAGGAATAGTAATATCGGCATAATCCCTCTTCCCCATGGTATAAAAGCAGCTTCTCCCCATGGAAGCTGGGGATTATGCATGTCCAGACAGACACAATATCCCAGGGAATGTTGTGAATTTATCCGTTATGTTTTCAGTCTGCAGAACCAGTTGAAGATCAGTCAGTTAACGGGTATTCCTGTTTTAAAAGAGATTTATGACGTAATGGACAGCTTTCAGGCTGGTTCCGGCAACAGCAATATTTTATTTTCACAATTACGGAATACCTCTTTTACCAGACCGCAGACCCCCGCATATCCTTTCTTCAGTAAGCAGTTTTCCTATGCGTTTTATAATATTGCCATGGGTGCTGATGCACAAGAAGAAATGAATCACCTGGCGCAGCAGGTAGACGATCATCTTTACCGGCATAATTACTATCAGCAAAGCTAATAATTTAGGCTAAGGATAAATAACTTCATTTATCCTTAGCCTTTTTCTTAAATATGCAATTTTGACATTTCCTCTTCCAGTCCCCACCGCTTACAGTTCTCTGCCAACTGTGCCAGTGAATATCTGAGGTAATCCATGGGCTGTTCCTTCGTGATCTCTACTGCAAAACGAAGATTTTTATAAGTGTTCTTCATTCCCCAGATCACATCCTCCCAGGGAGTTCCCTCCGGGATTCCTTTCACGCTTTCATCTGCATAGACCACATTTTTGGCTCCCGCCTGATACAGGAGATCAAAATAGGCTTTCATTTCCACTTCGTTCAGTTTCTCGTGAATAAAAATAAGCCCTTCTCCGTATCCCGTAAATGATGCCTTGCCAAGATACCGGCACAGCATCTGCTTTAGCATCTTTTCCGCACAGGTATAGTCGCTGACTCTTCCCAACACGATCGGAGAAAAACCAATAGAATCAGCCGGAAGAGTGTAAAGCATTCCTTCGCACTCTTTTCCGGCTGTTATCATTTTCCCTGTTTTCTCAAAAATCACCAGGGATTTGTCATCATATTTTACTTTTTTCTTATAATCATAGATCTTAATGTCTGCACAAAGCTCTGAAGGGGTAAACTTTTCCATCCCGGTACCTCCGTTCGTTTCCGAAAATAAGTATACCTCTTCTGCCCTATCAGTTCAATCCGATTCTTTTACTGGGATATCTAAATAGAATTTACCACGGTGATTGCTTATTAAATAATCCGGTTACTTACTTTGATATTATTTCAACAGTCGGCGATATGCTCTCCAACCCGAGCTCGCCATCTTCCGCAACTCTATAATTAGTAACATCTATTGAGTACATATAATCCGAAATATCTGGATTTTCCTCATCAGCCGGAAGTTCAACTTCAAATGTCTTGAACTCAAACACATAAACCGTTCCTTCAACAAGCTTTCCGGTCATATCTTCCTGAAAGCGAAGTAAAAAGGGTGCAGTCTGAAAGAAGTGAACTACCGCAATCGTTTTTCCCGGAAGCGCACAGTAATCCGGCAAGAGTTGTTCAACGGAAGCTGTAAAAGATCCCGAAAACTGTGCAAAGTACTTTTTGTTTTCGACCATTTGCTGCTTCCCATCATTATATCCAACCTCGTAGCCAGCCGTATAACCTTCTTCGTAGTTCGCATCATGCGTATCTGAACTTTGATCATTATTTCCACAATCAGCCAATGAAAGTACCAACACAAGACAAAGAACCATTGCAATAATCTTTTTCATACTGTTTCCTCCCTCAAATTCCGATTTAGTTCAATTCACTTTTATCATATAAAAAAGCCTCCCTTTCAAATATTATTATATCAAAAAGGGAGAGCTTTTTCCATTAATATTCTCCCTTTTCGGAAAAGTGTTCCCGCTGTTCATTTCCCCAATTTTAGTGTATATTCATACATTTCTTAATTTTTCGAGCAATTTGAGCAACTGTATCTTGGATTTTGCCTACTGAATATTGAGAAAATTTAGGCTGAGAATTGAAAAAAGGCTATCCCTTTATTGAGACAGCCTTTTGAATTTAATTTGACTTATCTATCGTTTATTCTCTCATTCAGATTCTTCTCTGTATTCAAAGACGAACCACTTTTCATTCATATAAATTTCTATTGTATCGTCTGCCCCATACTGATAACCAAATCCACTTCCAAAATTAGACTGATTATCTTCTGTTGGTATTTCAGTTCCATCGACAGTTGATGTTATTTCTCCATCCATAGTGCCACAACGTGCATCCATGATGCTTTCTCTCCCTGTATCGTAGTATAATTTACCATCTATTCTTACCATAGGTATTCTATCCCACATGGCATTTGCTTCTGTCTGTTCTATCACGGTAATTTTATAAACCTCTCCTAATTGTGCAGGATATGATTCCATTATTTCTCCGTTATAGCTAATTTCTACGAAATCTCCAATTTGCAATTCAAGGTTCTCTTCGTTTGATATATAAAACTTATCTGCTGAATCAAGTTCCAAAGAACCATCTACCGGTTTTACTATTATTGAATCATGATTCGTTTCAATTACCGATGCCTGAAATGTTACCATTAGCGGTCTATTATCTGCCGAAGCAAGCATTTCAGTTATACAATTACCTAAAGCAGGCGTTGGTTTATAAATTCCTTGATATGGCTGTTCTACATATTCGATTCCTTTATCTACATAGTAAAAAAGAGTAGTTCCTGCCGCCCCATCACAATTTATATTGATCGTAATAGAATCTTTGTTGACCGGTGCATCATTGATTGATTGCTGACTGGTTGTTTCCATATCCATTAGCATAGATAAAAATTCATCAATAAACTCCGTAGCTTCACCTTCTGTGTTAGGTGACATAGCATATTTGTCACCGTCAGAGACACCAATCGATACAATATCCTCTCTGGCTGGCAATCTAATAGGATTCCCCTGTTCTTTTCTTCCACATGCACATAACATAATTGAAACAAAGTAGCAAAGACAAACAATACTGCATAATTTCTTTTTCATGGTCATAATCCTCCCCAAAATATATTTCGTATTATATGTTATCTAAGTGTATATTTCAATGTGTGGGAAATAGCCGGAACGTGTTTTTATGCATTGTGAATGCATGTTTATAGGCTCGTTTTCAGTGGGTACACAATTCCGAAAAGGGAGTTAATATTTTACTATTTTTTCCACCTGCGCCGCCGTCTTCCCGGTATACTGCACGGCAATGCGGTTCTCGGGATGGGCGTCCGTCAGGTACAGCACACACAGGAAGATCCATTCCAGAGGCTTCATGATAAAATACACCAGATCCGCCGTGTATTTACTGTGGATCAGTCTCGCCACAGGGAACCCGTAAGTATCATAAAAATGACGCAGTGCCCGGTGTAAGCCGGGAGTCCGTTCTTCCAACACCTGTTCAAAAGCATTGGCGATGCACAACTGACGGTTCACGATCACTTCATGCCCATGCCGCCTCCCCAGGCGGATAGGCTTTACGACTTTTTCATGACCGCCGGCAGCTACCGTGCAGAGATAATGTTCATCATACATGACATTCTGCGGTGCCTGTCTTAGTGACAGATTCCAGTCGCTGGTCTCCGTGAATGCTTTAATCACAGAATCCGGTGCCTGCCCAAACAGCATGAGGATTGCGATCAGGATTCCCAACAGCGGGAACATCAATACCAGTCCCAGCACCGGCCACAATTCTGCTTTTCTTAAGATCCTGTCGCACAGACGAAGTACCGGATGCTGCTGAATTTTCCCCGTTCCGAAGTGCTCGTCTTCCGCATTTTGCACCATGTGATTCCACTCCCGTATTTTCTTCAGAAGCAGTCGCACCACTAGCAGCACACAGCACAGTGGAAATAATAACAAATATCCATCAAGCAAAATCGTCGGCTTGAATATCTGTACTGTGAACAGGATCAGTTCTAACAATCCCAGGTACATTGCGGAAATCGACAGGACTGTCACAAGTGGCGGCAGCTTCCGAAGCGGAATACTCTGCAGGATCTCATACCCTATAAATGCCAGCAGAATGAGTACTATAAAAGTAACCATAGAACCACTGTAAATCGGTGTATGTTTATTGGAATTGCTTAACTGCGTCTGCCAGTCAGCGGATGTCACATCCATAATCAACCCCAAATAACAAAGTTCATAGAATCCGCCCAGCCAAAATACATGCTGGTCAAACAGCCAGGCTCCCTTCACCGGACGTTCCCATGCTTCACTGATCAGGCAGATTCCTTCGCTGATCGTCAGCACCACAGGAAATACCAGTACCGCTCCCATTAAAATTGCCCAGGTAAACATTTCTGTAAAAGCCTTAATGATCTCCCATACATAATCTCTTTGCTCATAATGAATAACAGAGGCTATGATCGTAAAAAGCGCATAGCCCAGTCCGATAAATATAGAAATCAGCCATGCAAGCATCACCGGATGCTTTTTATAAAACTTTATTTTTTCCGTATTCATTTCTTTATTTTCCATCGATTCTCGCCTCTATCTGTTTCCGCGCCATATATCTGGAAATATTAAATGTCCGCAGAGATGTCTGATCCAGACGCTTCTTATTATGGTTCAGGTAATAATATCCGAATCCCTTCGGTTGATAACTCCCCCACCACTGAGCCTGCGTATCTTCGCTCATAATATCTGTGGGTCTCTCCAGTTCATAGGCGCCAAAATCATACCCCAGGCTCTCCATATAAGGAATAATGACCGGTGCCGCATCCGCACTGAGATCACTTAGATAAGAGTAGTCATTATATTCCGATCCCCGGAAAAACGGTCCGGCGAAAAAATCGTCTCCGTAATCCTGCGCCACGGATTCTTCCCAGCCTGTACCGTCTGCGCCGGGTGCATTGGCAATATTCACTCTGGCTATAATATAGTCGGGATGGCTGAAGGACAATGCAAGATACAGCACGGTCACCATCACGACACCATAGCGGAACAGAGGAAAACTTTCCCTGTAAATGTTGATCAGTACTCCGATAAACATGACGAATAATACCGCCAGTATCCACAATACAAAGATCCGCAGGAAAGTCAGATAATAATACCGGATGTAAATGATCATTCGCATTACGCTGGACGCGATCATGATAAAAGTACATAATGACATAATCGTCATAATCACTTTCAGTACCTTACTCTCCCTAAAAAAGCTGAGGCACACCAGTACCAGGATCAGGTTCAGAATGCTGACAACCAGCAGCTGGAAAAAGCCCTCTCTTGCATACTGAGCGTAAGTATAGCCGTCCGGCAGCTGCATTTTCCCTAAGAACAATCCGAAGATCTGAATACCGGAAAACAGCAGATACAATAGTGACAGCAGTGACATAATCGTAATTGCCAGTACCGGCTCACCCTTTCTGCGATCCTTCACTTCTTCCGGGATGCTTCGCTTACACAGGTAGGAAGTCAGTGCATAGGAGGCAAAGAACAGAAACATTACCCGGATGACTACGTTGAATATATTGTCCGGACGGATCCAGTTCATGAAATCCGTTGTCATCTTACGAAATACCGCATCGGCAGAGCTTAACAGTCCGGCGGCAATGAGCAGAATGGGCAGTGCGATCACCACTCCCAGCAGTCCGTACCATACCTTCTTATTTACTTTTCCCTTTTCACGAAAATAGGCTTTGCCATCGGAAAAAGGCTTCCCCAGTTCCCCGAAGCTCATAACCACCAATTGACAGATGCTTCCCACATATTTCCCAAGATTCCACTTTTTCGTATCAAAATATTGATTCAGCAGCAGACACATCACTAATAGAAACACCGCCAGCTTGTTCAGACCTATGATCGCCCATCCGTCGGTGCAGAAGGTGGATACCCCCAGCAGCAGAATGCTGATCATGTAAAAGGCGCTTCCTTTTTTCAAGGTAATCTCCAGTTTTGACAGCGAGAAGACAAAATACAGTAAAGTGCCTGCGAGAAAAAAAGGGAAGGTGATCCCCGAGCCGTTCCGGAACATACAAAATGCATAGAATACGGCATAGAGAAAAGTCACCGGTCCGAAGAAATTATAGTGCTCCTGCAAGCGCTTTGTCTCCACAGTCTCTGTCTTTTCCACTACCCGGACTACATTCTGCCCGGAAATCTGTTCCTGATTTATTGAATTTGTTTCCTGTACTACTGTATTTTCCTGCATTATGATCTCCCCCTCTCAGATTTTATTTGGTTTCCTCTTCTTTTGTGTCTTCTACATACTCCAGAATGTCTCCGGGCTGGCAATGCAGCACCTCGCAGATGGATTCCAGTGTAGAGAAACGTATGGCTTTTGCTTTATTATTTTTCAGGATGGATAAATTTGCCTGTGTCAGATCCACCTGATTCGCCAGTTCTGTCAGGCTGATCTTCCGCTTTGCCATCATTACATCCAGATTTACAATGATTCCCATAATAGATGCCTTTCTAATTTTGAGTGACTGAATTTTTAGATCGTTAAGTCGTTTTCTTCCTTGTAGCGCACGGCTTCTTCAAATACCATCGCCAGCACTTTGCTGAACATGCCTGCAATGATAAATACCAGAATGATCACCAGCATGGCAATGGTCAGGTACACCACACATCTCACAGCGCTCATGGCCGCGATGAAAAAGCTTAAGTCTCCCATTCTCCTAAGGCTCGCCACATTTTCCGGTACAAAGCAGTTCTCCGCAAGCACCGTGCCAAACATCTTGCGCAGTTCATTGACCAACAATAATGCCAGCACACCCAGGATGGCGAATATGATCACCGCCGGAAGGTAATGCTCCTCCACCGCCTCCAGATACTTTCCTATGTATTTGAGACTAAGCGGCAGACTTATCGTCACCAGGATTCCCGCATAGAACATGAAATCCAGCAGGTACTTTGTCCCCTTCGCCAGAGATAACTTTTTCTCCCGCAACTCCTTTTCCGACAACTCTCTCTTCTCCATAATAAATACCTCTTTCCTTCTTGGTAGCCTTAACATATCACTCTATGATACGAATGTCAATATAAATTTATTGATATTCGATAAATTTATATTGAATAGCAGCATAAGAAAAGCTCCGGGCACAATCTTTTTCTGTGCCCGAAGCTTTTTTCAGAAGCTTTTTCGCTTTCTCGTAATTATACTATTGTGATAGTGTACTCCTTGCGGAATACCTCTCCTGCCTGCAGGGTATTACTGTACTCCCGTTGCTCTAAGCTGCCGTCAAAGGTCGTCTTGTCGCATCTGCCATACCATGGCTCGATGCAGATAAACGGTGCTCCCTTGCCTGCGGGAGACCACAGACCGAATAACGGAGCATCAAAGCTTAAGGTAACATACGGCTTTTTGTCCGGAGTACACAGGCTCACTGCCAAAGCCTGACGATCCTCCACGATCAGGGCATCCCGGTCAAATAAGTGCTCCGTGATCTGCGCATAGCCGTTTTTCACTGGTAATACATCCTTTTGCTGTCCCATAAGTCCTTGTCCGTCATCTGCCACCAATCCGTAAGTCAGATCTTTGTCCGTATCAAACTTAAAATAATATTCCGACTGCTTTCCTTTTCCATCCACGGGGCACATAAATGCGGGGTGTCCTCCGATGGAAAAGTACAGTGTTTTCGTATCCGGATTTTCCACCTGCCAGATGACCTTCAGGTCTTTTCCTTCCAATTCATAACCGATCTTCAGGATAAACTCCAGCGGAAATCTTGCTTTTGTTTCGTCATTGGATTGCAGGGAAAACCATGCTTCTGTCGCCGTCTGTACATCCACGGCAAACTCCATGTCTCTGGCAAAGCCGTGCTGACCCATGGAATAGGTCTTTCCTTCATAATGATATTCCTTATTTTTCAGACTTCCTACAAAGGGGAACAGTACCGGGGCAGTTCTCTTCCAGAATTTTGCATCCGCATTCCACAGATACTCGGTATCAGTTGCTTTCCCCCGAATGCTTGCAAGCTCTGCACCAAAGCTGTTGATGGTTACTTTTAAAGCTTCATTTTCCAATACTACCTGCATATTGCATACCTCTCTCTCTTTTTCCCACATTATACCTCATAACAGTTCATCCGTGAATATATCCGGGCACACAAAATCATGCTCGTATGGCTTTGTGGCCGCATATGTTCACAAGATGAACTGTTGCTATCTGTTATCCTGTAATCCGGCTGTCTTCAGCCAATGTCCGGACAAATATCTACTCACAAAACAGATCACACGGAAGATCCAGTCCAGTACCATAGCGATCCAGACACCGATGGCTCCGTAACCCATGTTCACACCGATGATATAGCTGAATCCGATACGGAACACGAACATGGAAAAAATAGACAGCACCATGGTAAACCGTACGTCATTGCAGGCACGAAGCATGTTCGGCAGAACAAAAGACGCCGGCCACAAAAACACCGCCATACCGTTGTGGATCATGACCAGAATATAGGATAACTGCGTGGTCTCCGGGCTTAATCCGTAGCATTTCAGGATCCACGACAGACACAGCAGGATGACGCTGTTTACCATAAAGGTACACAAGTATGTAATCTTCAATAATTTTTTCGTATAATACCGCACCTGACCGGAATCTCCGGCGCCGACGCAACGGCCGATCACTGTGATCATTGCCAGATTCATAGCCTGTCCCACAATACAACCCATGCTGTCCAAGCTGTTCGCCACGCCGTTGGCAGCGATCTGCACAGTTCCGAAGCCCGCGATAATGCTTACCACAATGACACGTCCCAGCTGGAAAATACCATTTTCAATCCCGCTGGGGATACCTATGTAAAAAATCTTATGGATCACCGGCCAGTCGATGTGGAATCTTTCTTTTAATAAATGCACTTCGTTGGACGGGTTTTTCAGCAAATGATATAGGATGAATCCTGCCACCGCACGGGAGATCAGGGAAGGGATCGCCACACCTGCCACGCCCAGTCCCAACACATAGACGCCCAGGGCGTTTCCACCGATATTAATGATATTTTCCACCACGGATACCTTCAGCGTGATCTGGGAATTGCCCATGGAGCGGAACAGCGCCGCACAGGAATTGTACAGGGCAAGGAACGGGAAGGACAGCGCAGAGATCATCATATAGATCACAGCATTGTGAAATACGTCCGCTTCAATTTTACCGAAAAACAGGGAAATGATGCCGTTACAGAACACCATGACCAAAATCGATATACCGATCGTAATGCATACCGATGACACGATCAACTGTTTTGCAGATTTGCAGGCGTCCTCTTTTTTCCCGGCTCCGAGGAACTGGGAGGTCACCACGGCACCGCCGGTAGCCAGTGCCGCCAGCACGCTGATGATCAGATTATTGAACATGTCGATCAGGGATACGCCGGAGACCGCCGCCTCGCCCGCCGAAGAGATCATGACGGTATCTGCCATGCCCACAGTGATTGCCAGTGCCTGTTCAAATAAGAGTGGAATGATCAGTTTTTTCAGATCATCTTTTGAAAATAGCTGCTTTGTTGTACTTGTTTCCATAATGTTTACCTTTTGCTACTATAAATTCCCCCACCAATCATACCTTTTTATCAGCTGACCATTTATCTTTCCATATGATACAGCTTAAGCGAATTGTCCCATGCCGCCTTGCGCACTTCTTCCTCTGTGATCCCCTTAATCTGCGCCATAACAGCGATCACATAGGGAATGTTCAGGGAACTGTTACGTTTGCCGCGGTTCGGTTCCGGCGCCAGATAGGGGCAGTCCGTCTCCAGTACGATGCGATCCATAGGGATATATTCTACCGCTTCCTTCAGCTTCTTTGCATTTTTAAAAGTCAGCACGCCGCCGATTCCAAAGTAGAATCCCATATCCAGGAAAATCTTCGCCGTCTCCTTCGTATAGGAATAGCAGTGAATTACGCCACCGATCTCCTCTGCGTGCGCCTCCGTCATGAGATCCACGGTATCCTTCGCCGCATCCCGGGAGTGAATGATAACAGGCTTTTTGATCTCACGCGCCAGGTCCAGCTGCCGCAGGAACCACTTCTTCTGTGTCTCGTGGTCCGGCTCCGGCCAGTAATAATCCAGTCCGATCTCTCCCACCGCCAAGCATTTCTTTTTTCGGCACTGTTCCTTCAGCCAGGAATAAGATTCCTCAGTCAGTTCCGCGGTCTCGCTGGGATGTACGCCGATAGCTCCATATATGTAATCGTACTGCTCCATCAGCTCTAACACTTTCCGGCAGGATGCCAGGCTCGCACCCACATCTACCACCCGGGCAATGCCCTGCCCCGGCAGATCCGCCAAAAGCTGTTCTCTGTCATCGTTAAATGCATCATCATCATAATGTGCATGTGTATCAAATATCGCAGTCATATAAAATCTCCTCACAGCATATCTGTGCAAAAAAAAGAACCGTCCCCGGAGCTCCTAAGTCTCCAAAAACAGTCCTCTTGAGTGCACCGCCAGGGGCTCGAACCCTGGACACCCTGATTAAGAGTCAGGTGCTCTACCAACTGAGCTAGCGGTGCATTTTCTGTGTCGTTGTTATGTCTCCCGCAACGACAAGACATATATTATCACATGGTTTTCAAGAATGCAAGTACTTTTTGAAAAAAATTTAAATATTTTTTTCGATTTATTTGTACAATAGGTGAAATTACTGTTTTTTACGGGCTTCCTGGCACTTTTTGCAGTAGCCGTACAGCTCTAATTTATGTCCGGTGACAGTGAAGTCTCCGGTATCCTGCTCTAAATGCACATGTGCAAAGGGGCAGCTGGGCAGCGGAATCCGCTTATGACATTCCAGGCACACCGCATAATGGGTATGTCCCCCGCGGTTCAATTCGTATACTACGGTACCATCTCCCATGAACGTTGTCTTCTCTACCATTCCGTGTTCTTCAAATGTTGCCAGAATCCGGTAGATCGTGGATACAGCATAATCGCTGCCTTCGTGTTCTTTCTCAATACGATTGTAAATCTGTACGGCGCTGAGGGGCTCGGTCGCTTCCTCCAGCACCTGATACACGCATTTTCTCTGTTTGGTCCATTTTAATCCCTTGGGATAAGAAATATCATTGTGTTCACATTTATGTTCTTCCATAGATATCTGTCCTTTTATATCGCGATCCGGGGCATCCGCAGTGCTGCTCAGCTCGGTAACGCCCTGCGTTCCCTCACTGGACGGGCGTCGCCCTATCAAAATTGGATCTGCCTCTTATGCCTGCAAGCAGTCAAAGAGTCAGCTCTCAATTTTGGCACTGCTTGTGCCTACAACCAGTTTATCACAATTCCTGTCAAAACACCAATCACATATAAAATTCCCACGATTTTCAGATTTTCCTTTTTATCCGGGTTCACGCGGAACAACACTAACAGTCCTACCCCCGCTCCTACTAGCAATCCGGACATCATGGCTCCAAGGCTGATCACACCACTGATATACAATTGCGTTATGGTCACAGATGCTGCACAGTTGGGGATCAGTCCCACAATGCCTGCCAATACCGGCCCGATCACCGGTCTGTTCAGAATCAGGTTCGCTAATGCATCCTCTCCTACGAAATGCAAGATCAGATTCAGCACAAATCCAATTACCATGATGAAAAAGGTAATCTGTAAGGTGTGTTTCACCGCGGACAGGAAAATGCCATCCTCTTCGCAGTGACAGTGGTCATGCTCACAAAGTTCGTGGATGTGATCGTGTTCTGCGTAATCGTCCTCGTCATGATGACCATTATCGTCATACGCATGGCCGTCTGATTCTGCTGCAGATACCCCCACGGAAGAAGCTTTCACAGAACCGGCATGCGCTGAATTACCTTCCCGGGAATGTGTTCCTATCGCATTGTGACCATGCGCGGAAACTGCATGTGCATGATCATGGTGATGCACTCTCTGCTCCCGGATCACCAGGTCGATCACAAATCCTGCAATCGCACCGATGGCAGCCTTTGCTCCCAGAATCTTCAGGATAAATGCAACCGAAACTTCATCCGATGAAATCAATAATGGCAGCATCTCATCTGACGTAGACAGGTAAATAGCGATCAGCGTTCCCAACGTGATCACCCGTCCGGCATACAGATTAGAGGCTGCGGCGGAGAAACCGCACTGGGGCATGATTCCTGCCACGCCGCCGAAAAGCGGTCCCATCTTGCCTGCCTTACGTACCATCTTTACCGTACTTTCTCCGGCCTTGTGCTCCAGATATTCCATAGCAAGGTAGGTCAGGAACAAAAACGGCACCAGCTTTACACTATCGATCAAAGTATCCAAAATGACATCTAACATGATTCTTACCTTTCCTTATTATCCTTATTAATTAAATGATATCAAACAGCAACTGTTCAGAATCAATCCATTCACAAAACCGCTCTTGCATAACTTGTTATGCACTTATTAATTATGCATCTGCTTCATCCTGAATTGTTTCATTAGATAAACATATAATCACATATTTATTTTAAATGCAAATGCAACTCATTCGCATTTAGAACTATATCATATTTTTCCGACTTGTCAATCTTTAATTTGTAAAATTAATATTCTGATGCGCACAATAATTGCCATGCTTCAAAAATTTTATCTGTACACAAAAACAGAGCCTTCGCAAAAAAGCTCTGTTCTTTATCTATTCCTTTTGATGATATTAGAATAACTCTTTTTTATATTGAATAGAATCCTCCTCCGTAATCTCCCGGATCACGCGGCAGGGATTGCCGACTGCCAGAGAATTAGCGGGAATATCTTTCGTCACGACACTCCCTGCGCCGATCACGCAGCCCTCGCCGATCGTTACACCACCGGTGATGACGACGTTACTTGCGATCCAGCAGTTAGAACCAATCGTGATCGGTTTACCGTATTCGTCATCATACAGTGTTCCGTCCGCCTTCTCTTTCATGTTCCGTTCCTGCCAGCGGAAGGGGTGCATGGGTGTTGCCAGAGTACAGTTGGGGCCAAAATACACATTATCGCCGATCGTCACCGGGCAGGTATCCAACACTGTAAAATTAAAATTGGCATAGCATTTCTCACCGAAAGTAGTAAATACACCATAGTCAAAATACACCGGTCCCTGCAGATAAGTTCCTTTTCCTTGATTCGGCACCAGTTCCTTGATGATGCTTCTGCGCAGTTCTTCCTCATCTTCAAATACATTATTATAATGCTGTGACAGCTTATGTGCTTTCAGACGAAGCTTTCCCAAAGTCTCGTCACTGCAATCATAGATTTTTCCTGCTAACATTTTTTCCTGTTCTGTCATCCTTCCGATTCCTCCTATCCTCTGACCAGTCCCTTTTTCTTCCATGCACCGCTTCTCCAGCGAAGGATCATCCCAACTGCACGGCAGCATTCGTCCGATGTCAGTCCGATATAAGCTCCGACCACTGCCATGTGCAGTCGCATACCGAACAGATAAGTTCCGCCGGCTGCACACAAGAACATGAACACCGCTCCCATGATTACCGGGAATACCGCATCTCCGCTGGTCTTCAGCGCATTTCCGTATACCAGATTTGTTACTCGCCCTATCTCAAGAGCAATATCGATAAACATAAGCTTCTGTACCAACGCTATCATAGTCGCATCTTTGGTAAAAACAGGCAATAATAACGGTGCGCACATTGCAAATAAAATTTCCGTTCCTGCCGCCAGCGCCGTTCCGATCACTGCTGCCTTTCTCGTCTGACAATCACAGGTCTCGTATTCCCCGGCGCCCATGTACCATCCGGTCATAATGGCATTTGCCTGTGCCAGTGCATTTCCAACGCAGAAAGACAAATTCGTGATCTGCACCGTGTAGGAACGCGCCGCCACATTGATTCCATCTGCATCCATCTGATTTAGGAACCGGATCACCAGCGTCATCGCCACATTGTAAATGATCGACTCCAATGCGGATGGGAATCCGATACGGATGATCTGGCATAGAATATCCCGGCTGTTCCCTCTCTCCGGATACTTTCGAGCCGGAACCAGGTGT
This sequence comes from Simiaoa sp., assembly GCF_051972595.1. Taxonomy (NCBI): domain Bacteria; kingdom Bacillati; phylum Bacillota; class Clostridia; order Lachnospirales; family Lachnospiraceae; genus Simiaoa; species Simiaoa sp. The sequence goes on from NZ_JBOKRY010000003.1 coordinate 57,261, forward strand.
TGTGCAAGCACTACTAACAACATAAGATTCACTACCTTGGAAATCACTGTCGCCGCTGCTACCCCTTGCACTCCCAGCTGAAATTGAAATAAGAATACCGCATTCAGTATAAAATTCAAAATATTGCCTGTCATTGTTGCGAATAACGGCTGCTTCGTATAGCCGAATGCCCGTAAATAACCAGCCATTATGGGAATCAGTGCGTTTAAGATACTTCCTGCACCTACGATTCTAAGATACTGCTCTGCCGGCTGTCTCAGTGCCGAAGCAATACCGACCACATGCAGAACCATCCCGGAACAGGCAAACAAAAATATCGACATTGCGATCCCCAGCACACCATTGAACAATAAGCCGAGATTTCTTGCCTGGCAGGCGATTCCCGGACGTCCTGCTCCGATATTCTGTGTCATTACCGCAAGCATCCCCATGGATACTACCGAAAACATAATGATAAACACACCAATGTAAGTATTGGCTGTGCCGACCGCACCCACTGCTTGATCTCCCACGGAAGATAACATCAACGTATCCACCATTCCGGATAACATGTAAAAACAAGTCTCCAGACACAACGGAACAAACAATTGAAATAATGTCTTCTTCTGTCCTTCCATAAACATATCAGCATCCTTTCCGAAAACGTAACCATAAAATGATCTCAAAGCTGCTGTCAGCTTGCTCACTTCATTTTTTACAGATTACCACTTGTTTAGAGAGAAATCTTGCATTATTGTAACACGAAATTGACTTATTTCTACCTGTGTAGTATTCTGTAGTCAAATTGCAATACGAAACACACTATCGTATCTTTGATTTGTTTTACATACTATTTTCTGAAAGGATGAAAGCTTGTCATGTATTTAGAATTGCGTGAAGAACGTACCCACGGAACAAGAGATTTTCCTTTTACCTGTTATCACCTGAGCTATATGCCGGAATTATTCCAGGTTCCGGTTCACTGGCATCCGGAAATAGAAATTATCTATGTCTTGAAGGGACCCTTAAAGGTAGTCATCGAGGGGGAAGAATACGAGGCAGCTCCCGGATCTGTCTATTTCGTGAATCCGGGAGAGCTTCACTTTATGGGGGCTTCTGTCGCCGGAGTCGATTATTATACACTGCTGTTTCCTCCGGAATTTATCTCTTTTCAATCGGACGATGCTCTGGAAACCGACTTTTTTCTTCCTTTAAGGAATCACGACCTCCTGCTGCGGCATGATTTATCTCACGAAAAAAGCTGTCCCGATATGATTCTTCTCCTAAATGAGATTCTACATACGGAACAGCTTCCTCCCTGTATAGAACAACAATTACAGCTGCGTGTTTTATTGCTTTCATTACTTCAAAAAATTGCGGTCTACGGAACAGTACGGCCTGAAACTACCAAAAGAAACGATCCCATGCAGCGGGAACTTCTGACATTTCTTCAACAAAACTATGCGGAACCTCTTCGGCTGGAGGATTTGTCCAAGCAATTTCACCTGTCCGAAAAATACCTGTCCCGCTATTTTAAGCAACATTTTCACCTGACAGTAACGCAGTATCTGGTACATCTGCGCCTGACCCACGCCTGCCATTTATTGGAGACTACAGACCTGCCGGTGACAGAAGTTGCCTTACAATCCGGTTTCTCCAATGTGAGTCACTTTATCCGCAGTTTTCACCGAACTTACCAGATGTCACCACTGCAGTACCGCAAGGGAAAACCCTACTGATACAGCGCTCTTCTTGCCAGCTCCAGACATCCCATGATGCCCTGATCATCGTGAAGAGATGCCGGCACCACATAATGCTCCATGTCTGCAAGTTCATCCGTTACAATATAGCCATTGATGTATTCCTTAAGCTTCTTGCGGATAAGCGGGAACAACTGCTCCTGGTGCATGACACCGCCGCCTAAAATGATCATTTCCGGAGATACCGTCATGACATAGCCGGTCAGGGCCTGAGCAATGTAATCTGCCTCCAGCTCCCATACTTCCGGACAATCTGCCAGGTCCACTGCTTTCCTGCCCCAGCGTTCTTCGATAGCAGGGCCTGCCGCCAGACCTTCCAGACAATTCTTATGATAAGGACATCTTCCGGCATAAGTATCTGCGGTCCGCTTCGTGATCAACACATGTCCTGTCTCCGGATGGAGCATTCCGTGATGCAGCTCTCCGTTACTATAAATACCACCGCCGACACCCGTACCGATGGTCAGATACATGACGCACTTTTTCCCTTGTGCCTGTCCGAAAGTCACTTCGCCGAGGACAGAACCATTCACATCTGTATCGAATCCCACGGGGCAATGAAGTGCCTCCTGCATCTGCCCCACAATATCGCAGTCCCTCCAGGCCAGCTTTGGCGTGGTTGTGATATAACCGTATTTTTCGGAATCTCTGTCCAGCTCAATGGGTCCAAAACAGGCAATTCCCAATGCATCGATCCCCTTGTCCCTAAAATAAGCGATCATCTTAGGAATCGTCTCCTTAGGTGTAGTTGTAGGAATCGATACCTGTTCATAAATTGTACCATTCTCATCCCCAATAGCACAGACCATTTTTGTACCGCCGGCTTCCAATGCACCCAGACGTAATTTTGCCATATAAACTCCCTGCCTTTCCAGATTTTGCCTGTCAAATATATCCTGAGCTTTTCCTTCGAATTCTGCTCTCTGTGGTTAGTATAGCAAATCCTTTTCTCCCTGTTAATATCAATTTTTATGGAGTTTCTCTCACTTTTTAATTTTCTCTTTTCCCGGGAATCTTTCCTATGATATACTTGTTATACTGTTCTCAGTTACACACAAATTGCAGGAGGTTATATTACAATGAAAAAAATATGGATCGTCGGTTCCCTCGGTCACATGGGGCAGGCGTTGATCAGGTTGTTAGACATGATGGAATATGAATTATACGAGACCGATAAGGATGAGCTGGATATCACGGATGAACATGCAGTTTCCCTGTTCATGCACCGGAATCGTCCCGATGTCGTCATCAACTGTGCAGGATATCATCCTTCCGCCGGTGCAGCGCAGTCGGAGACAGATATGGCTTACAAGGTAAACGCCGTAGGTGCGAGAAATCTGGCGCAGTCTGCGGAGAGCATTCAGGCAAAACTCATACAGATCTCTACGGATGATGTATTTTCCAGCGCATCCGACACACCCTATAATGAGTTCGATGATGTAAATCCCGTGGGACTGTTTGCGAAATCCAAATATGCCGGAGAGAAATTCGTCATCCAGCTGATGACCCGCTATGTCATTATCCGCAGTTCCTGGATCTACGGCATCGGCAAAGACTTTTTGAATGAAGTACTCGAAGCAGCCGCGGACCCTCAGATATCCACTATGGAACTGCTAAATAACGACCGTGCGGTACCTACCTCCGCTGCTGAGCTTGCACGCGTGGTAAAATTTTTCATCGACAACGACCATTACGGTATCTATCACGCCGTATGCAGCGGCGGTTCCTGCACACGCCTGGAATTCGCGAAAGAGATCCTGCGTCTTGCCGGAAAAGAGGACCGGCTTACCGTCACAGTAAAAGACGGCACCCCGGAGAAATATTCCGTACTGGATAATATGATGCTGCGTCTCACCGGCATCGAAGAACCCAGTGGCTGGAGAGAGACACTTGCTTCCTACATGAAAGAAACCGGAGGACTGGAATAGTGGAAAAACACGAAAAAGAAAAGAAAAAACTCGGTCTGTCCACCAAAATCTTTATCGCCCTTTTAACCGGTGCAGTGTGTGGTGTGCTGATCCATTATTATATGCCGGAAGGGTACTTTAGAGATACGATTCTGATCAACGGTATTCTCTATGTACTGGGCAACGGTTTTATCCGCCTGATGCAGATGCTGGTGGTTCCTCTGGTATTCTGCTCCCTGGTCTGCGGCGCCATGGCCATCGGTGATACGAAAACGTTGGGAACTGTGGGTGTGAAAACGATCCTGTTCTATCTGTGCACCACTGCTTTGGCGATCTGCGTGGCACTGGGCATTGCCAGTCTGATCAATCCCGGCGTCGGTTTAAATATTGCGTTGCCGGAGGATGCCACCGAAGTTGCGACCACCCAGGTAGATTTTGCGGAGACGCTGCTGAATATTATTCCGAAAAATATTTTTACCTCTCTGTCCACCGGAGATATGCTGCCGATCATCTTCTTTGCTTTATTTGTCGGCATTCTTCTGGCTGCCATGGGCAACCGGGTCTCCACTGTGGCGAACTTTTTCAGTCAGTTCAATGACATTATGATGGAAATGACGATTGCAGTCATGAAAGCAGCCCCTGTCGGTGTCTTCTGCCTGATTGCCAAGACCTTCGCAGGTATCGGCTTCGACGCTTTTGTGCCTATGCTGAAATATATGGGAAGCGTCATTCTGGCACTGGCAGTACAGTGTTTCGTGGTATATCAGGTCATGCTGTTTGTGTTCACCCGGTTGAATCCTTTTAAGTTCATTAAAAAGTTCTTCCCGGTTATGACCTTTGCCTTCTCCACTTCCACCAGTAATGCGACGATCCCTCTGTCTATCGACACTCTGTATAAAAAAATCGGTGTCTCCAAACAGATTTCGTCCTTTACGATTCCTCTGGGTGCCACCATTAACATGGACGGTACTTCCATTATGCAGGGCGTAGCAGTTGTTTTCATAGCACAGGCTTACGGTATTCCTCTGACCCCGGCTGCCATTGCTACCGTCATTGCCACCGCGACGATCGCTTCCATCGGCACTGCCGGTGTCCCCAGTGTCGGTCTGGTCACCCTGTCCATGGTACTGACCTCCGTGGGACTGCCTACCGAAGGCATTGCACTGATCATGGGTATCGACCGTATCCTGGATATGCTGCGTACCGCTGTCAATATCACCGGTGATGCCGTATGTACTACCATTGTTGCCAAGCAGCAGGGTGCTTTTAATGAGAAGACTTTCCGGGCTGACAGCTGATCATCGGTTTACAACTTTTCAGGTGACCGCCAACGTATAAAAATAAGTGAAACATCCTGTCATGTGCACAAGTGCCCGTCAGATGTTTCACTTTTTTATAGTTCGGAGCTATCTATTTCAGTTTATTCAATTTTGCCCGGTTGGCAATCACGATCAGCCTCATATCCTGTGTCAGAGGCATCTCCGGGTCGATATTCGTATTCACATTTTTCCCCTGAATGATGGCAACCACATTCACGGAATATTTTTTCCGCAGATTCAGCTCGATCAGATTCTTGCCGATCCACTGCTGTTTGACTTCCATTTCCACCATAGACACATCCTGGGACAATTCGATAATATCCATGAAACCGGAGCTTAACAGATTTTTGGCCAGGTGAATCCCTGACTCACTCTCAGGAAATACTACCCGGTCTGCCCCTACTTTCGTAAGGATCTTACAGTTTATCTCAGTGGCGCATTTGGTGATAACGGTCTTTACGCCCAGTTCTTTACACAGCATGGTTGCCATAACACTGGCTTCCAGATGATTTGCCATGGTCACGATGACCACATCAATATTCGCAATACCGATCTGTCTCAACGCTTCCGGATCTGTAACATCCGCACATTTACAGTATGGAATCTCTGAAATTGCCGCATTGACAACTGCCTCTCTGTTGTCCACCGCTACCACCTCTGCGCCGTTCTCTGCCAACTCCTTCGCCACACCTCTTCCATATCTTCCAAGTCCAAATACCGCATAGGTCTGATTGATTCCCATAGTCTCTTCCTTCCTGTTGCTTCGATCTGCTTTATCCGACGCTGATCTCTTCTGTCGGGTTCTTCACAATATTTTTGTTCTTTTTCTGCGTGCTGAATGCCACTACCAGCGATATGGGGCCGATTCTTCCCAGATACATGGTCACGATAATAATCAGTTTTCCCCAAAGATTCAGCATGGAAGTCAGGTTCCTGCTTAATCCCACAGTAGCTGTGGCACTCACTGTTTCATACACAATATCTATCACATCCGCATCTGTCACTGCAGATAAAAAAATCGAGGACAGCGATGCAATGATAAAAAACATACCTACAACTGCTACCGATTTATTCACCGCCTGCTTCGGAATATTTCTCCCAAAAAGCTCTGCATCTTCCTTATTACCTATGGTGGCAAACATGGATACCAGTAGCACTGCGATCGTAACTGTCTTCATTCCTCCTGCGGTTCCCACCGGAGAGCCGCCGATCAGCATCAACAGCACCGAAATGATCGCAGAGGTATTGGTCAGATCCTCTTGTGGAATCGTGGCAAAACCTGCGGTTCGCGTAGTTACTGCCTGGAACAGGGATGCCCAGATCCGTTGCGGCACCGTGTAATCCTGCATCGTCAGGGGATTATTGTATTCAAAAATATAAAATGCCGCCGCTCCCACTACAATAAGTATTCCTGTCACCGTGAGTGCTATTTTACTGTGAAGTGTCAGCAGTCGGAAACATTTCAGCTTCTGGCTCCGGATATTTTTCAAAACCCGCAGTACATCCCACCAGACGATATAACCTAAGCCACCCAATATGATCAGCAGCATCGTGACCAGATTGACCATTGGCTGAAATACATAGCCGCACAGACTGTCTTCCGCCATAATATCCATTCCGGCATTGCAGAAGGCAGATACAGCATTAAAAATCGAAATCCATATGCCTCTGAGTCCGTATTCCGGCACAAATACTGTCATATACAAAAGAGCTCCGCATCCCTCCACCACCAGAGTACCTATTAGGACCTTGCGGAGGAATTTCACGATTCCGGAGATATTATTCAGATTAAATACATCCTGCAGCATCCACCGGTTACCCAGTCCCAGTCGTCTGTGCAGTCCCATCATCACACCGTACATGACCGTAATGACCCCCAGACCTCCCAACTGGATCAGAAACAGGATCACGATCTGTCCCCAGACGCTCCAGGTGGAATATGTGGGAACCGTCACCAGACCGGTCACACAGATAGACGTGGTGGCTGTAAATAAAGCATCTATATAAGGAACCGCTTCTCCGGTGGCTGAACTGATGGGTAATGCCAACAGGAAGCTTCCCACTAAAATGGCACACAGAAAGCTAAGCATGATCTTCTGTGTCGTAGACAACTGTATTATTTTTTTACTGTTCATAACACACTCCATTCCGCCGACGCTTTATCTCATCAGTGGAATCGCTAATCAAATTTCACGGGTGCAATCCGCAATGTTATGATTATAACACACTTTTAGATAAAAAACTCCTATTGGAGACAGTTTGTTGCCGAATCCATCATAGGAGTTCTCTTCTGATCTTATTTTTCTTCTTTTATACTTTAAATCGGTAGCCCACACCCCAGATGGTCTCGATATACTGAGGTTTTGCAGTATCTTTTTCAATCTTCTCACGGATCTTCTTGATGTGCACGGTAACGGTGGCAATATCACCGATAGAATCCATATCCCAGATCTCACGGAACAATTCTTCTTTGGTAAATACATGGTTCGGATGCTCCGCCAGGAACGTCAGCAGATCGAATTCCTTGGTCGTAAACGTCTTCTCCACACCGTCCACATAGACACGTCTTGCAGTCTTATCAATACGGATACCGCGGATCTCCACGATATCATTCTGCTGCTTCTGGTTGGTTCCCACCAGTCTCTCATAACGGGCCATGTGCGCCTTCACGCGGGCTACCAGCTCACTGGGGCTGAAAGGTTTGGTCATATAGTCATCCGCACCCAACCCTAAGCCACGGATCTTATCAATGTCGTCCTTCTTCGCTGATACCATGAGAATGGGAATATTTTTCTCCTCCCGAATCTTCTTACATACTTCGAAGCCGTCCATGCCGGGCAGCATCAGGTCCAAAATGATCAGATCATAATCGCCTGTCAGAGCGGTCTTCAGTCCCTCATCTCCGGTATTGCAGATATCTACCTTGAAATCACTGAGCTCCAAATAATCCTTCTCAAGATCTGCAATTGCTACTTCATCTTCAATAATTAAAATCTTACTCATTATTTATCCTCCATTTACAGAAAGTCCTTGCATCATCAGTTATCATGCTATTTCTGTTTCATTCCTTATTGATTCCTTATTCATTACTTGGTTCCACCCGGCTGCAGTTCAATGTATTTTCTCAGGACAAAATGCATACAGGTGCCTTCTCCTTCTTTGGCTGTTGCCCATACATAACCGCCGTGATCCTCGATGATCTTCTTCACAATAGAAAGTCCGATGCCGCTGCCGCCCTGGGCGGAATTGCGGGAAGCATCCGTGCGGTAGAACCGCTCGAAGATCTTCTGCAGATCCTTCTGCGCGATTCCCTTGCCGTTGTCCTCGATCTCTACCCGGATAGCATCCACTTCGTCGAGAATCCGGATATCAATGTGCCCATTCGGCTTGTCCATATATTTTACGCTGTTACTGATAATATTATTGATGACCTTCTTCATCTGTTCCGGATCCGCGATGACAACTGTGTCAGGAGATACCAGATTCGAATAGTTCAGCTTGATACCCCGCTGCTCCAGATCCAGTCCGACTTCTTCCACACAGTCGCCGAAATAATCCGCCACGTTGATCCGATGGAAATTGTACGGGATCCGGTTATTATCAATTCCGGAATAAGTGGTCAGCTCGTTGATCAGACGATCCATATCAATGGCTTTATTGTAGATGGTCTTGATGTATTTATCCATCTTCTCCGGCGTATCTGCCACACCGTCCATGATTCCTTCCACATAACCCTTAATGGCTGTGATAGGGGTCTTCAGATCATGGGAAATATTGCTGACCAGCTCTTTGTTCTGCTTCTCATGCTGGGCGTTCTCTTCCGTGGATTCCTTCAGCCGCAGACGCATATCCTCATAATTGCGGTAGAGATCACCGATCTCACCCCTGGCATCTGTCTCCAGAACATAATCAAAGTTGCCTTCCTTGATCTTGCGCATTGCCACATTCAGCTCATTGATGGGCTCAAATACGCCCTTGTGGATCCACTGGGTCAGCATCAGGCTCGTGAAGATCAGGATCACAATGATAGCCACGAACATATCGATCAGCAGATGTCTCGAGATCAGCGAATTGACCTTCGTTACAATAAAGACACTGCCCGGTGTTCCATCCCGGAAAGTGAAATCAATCTGTTTTACATACTTCTCCAGTTCATTGTAGAAATATCCGCTGTCATCCGACAGATTCTCTTCACCGTAGGCAGGCAGTTTTTCAAAAATGTTCTGTGCGGCTTCTTCATTGCCGGCATAGTAAAGCTTATCACCCTTTCTTACTATAATATAAGTAGACTTCCGCGATACCTCCTCATTGATATGATCCAGATATTCTTTATCTTCCAGCCTGCTGCTGTCTTCCTTCACCTGGTCCAGCAGCACATAATACGCCTGATCCGTGGTGTTGGTGAATTCCCTGAAATTCTCCGACATCATGGAATAATCAATATCCGTCAGGCTGAGACCCTGAGAGTAATTCATCAGGTAAATAGCAATCATCACGAACGCCATGATCGTCAGCAACAGCGGAAGTAATATAATACTTATAAATGTTACACGAAGTCTGGTTTTAAATTTCATATTACTCTTGCCTTTAACTTTCCGTGACTTTAGTGCCATGTACTTCTGTACACGGTGTAGCACAAGTTTGCGCATGTTAATTTATACTTTACTTTCGCTCATTATAGCATGATTCCCACCTCCTGTGTATAAAGGAAACAAGAATATCATTAAAAAAATATAAACAAAATTTTTTCATTTTTCTGTTGACATTATTCTCGCATCATGTATAATAAGTTTATAAGAAACAGTAATCATTACTATTATCGAGAAAGGAGCTTATCATGGCACTGAAACGAAGCAGACAACGGGAAATGATCAAATCCTTTCTCATGGGACGCAAGGATCATCCTACCGCTGATGTGATCTATTCTAATCTGAAGCAGCAGGATCCGAACTTAAGTCTCGGTACCGTCTACCGTAATCTGACTCTGTTGTCGGATATGGGAGAGATCTTACGACTCCGGGTCGGTGACGGTGTTGACCATTTTGATGCTGATACTTCCGAACATTATCATTTTGTGTGTACGGAATGCGGAAGCGTTATTGATCTGGACATGGATAGTATTGATTCCATCATGGAGACGGCCGGAGATAGATTTGACGGCCGGATCCGGGGACATGTCACTTATTTCTACGGCTCTTGTCCCGCCTGTACCAGGGTTGCTACGGAGTCCTAGTTTTCTGAATGATAACTGGCTTCGTTCCATAATATATTTGTGCTGATAAAGCACACGCAAAAAGAGAAAACTAAAAACAAAACATTTCATTAGAGAAAAGGAGAAAAAATTATGGCAAAGTATGTATGTCAGGTATGTGGTTATGTTTATGAAGGTGATGCGGCTCCCGCAGAGTGCCCCATCTGTCACGCTCCCGCTTCCAAATTCACCAAGCAGGAGGAAGGCAAGACCTGGGCTGCTGAGCATGTAGTAGGTGTAGCAAAGGGTGCTCCCGAGGATATCATTGCTGATCTGCGTGCGAACTTCCAGGGCGAGTGCTCTGAGGTTGGTATGTATCTGGCAATGGCAAGAGTTGCTCACAGAGAAGGTTATCCCGAGATCGGTCTGTACTGGGAGAAGGCTGCTTACGAAGAAGCTGAGCACGCTGCAAAATTCGCTGAGCTGTTAGGTGAAGTCGTAACCGATTCCACCAAGAAGAATCTGGAGATGAGAGTAGATGCCGAGAACGGCGCTACCGCAGGTAAGTTTGATCTGGCTAAGAGAGCCAAGGCTCTGAACCTGGATGCAATCCATGATACCGTTCATGAGATGGCTCGTGACGAGGCAAGACACGGAAAGGCATTTGAAGGTCTGTTAAAGAGATACTTTGGTTAAGCTACAAGCCATGCAAGGATAAAATAAAAAGTCACCGGAAGGACATTTATGTACTTCCAGTGACTTTTTATTTTAGATTTATACGGCGACAGCCCTTATACGGTTCCGGAGATCACCAGCGTGCTGACACCGGGATTTATCCCCCACGCTCCCGTAACGGGATCCTGGGTGTAAGTCGCTGCGGGTACGGTAATACCTCCTGCAGTTCCGGTAAATAATCCGGTAGTCGTATCATACGTATAGTTTGTTCCCTCTGCCCATGCAGTTCCATTAAAATTCACAGTCAGATTCTCCAATACGGGATTAAAGGTATCCGTGATCACGACACCGGTAGCTGCATCTGCTGCCGTATTACCCAGATTCTGTATCAGGAACGTATACGTCAATGTTCCATTCTCTGTCACGGGTACGGGACTGACGGACTTTGTGATCGTAAGAAGCGGTCCGCTTACCGCATTTACTGTCTCGTTCACAGTAACAGGGGTGACCCCGGCCCCGGCAATCGTCGCCGTATTCGTAATGGAAGCCTCTGCTGCCAGCGGCGCATAAGAGTTCACCTCAGCCTCATAGGTAAGTGTCACATTACCTCCCGCAGGCACGGTAATTCCCGTGATTGTGAGAGGAGGTCCTGCCGTTACAGCCGGTGTTGCCTGTAAAATTCCGTTTGCATAGTATTTTACGGTCCCCGGAATATACGTCAGAGGTGTCAGTTCTCTGGTATTAAACAAATACTCTCCCAGATTATCCGTTACTGTAATTCCGTTAAATGCAGTAGTGCCTGAGTTCACAATGCTGATCACATACGTCACATTTTCATTCTGCCCGTAGGTATCACGCACTGCTGTCTTGGTTGCAGACAATACCTCCGTGATCTCACCCACTGCTATATTGGAGTTTGTAATCTCATTTCCATAGCGAAGCTGTGCCTGATTTGTAAATCTAGCCATATATTTTTGTATCCTTTCATTGTATTTGGATTTACTATAATATATGACTGTTTTTAAGAAAGTTGACGGATTCTGTCACCGCATTTCTTGACTTTCCTCTTCCACCTCCGTATGATGGAATCACAAGTATTCACTTGCGCTGCCCCGGAAAACAATGAGGATTCAACATGAAGAAAAAAGTATTTAACATCATCCAGATCGGTGACAAAAGTAACCGTCTGAGCCGGCTCTTTGATATTTTTATTGCTATCGTTATCTGTGCAAATATTCTGGTGACTTTTCTGCAAACCTTTGATGAGCTTGCTTTTTTATTTCCGGTATTTCATGTGGTCGAGGTTCTCACTATTCTGATCTTCTGTGTAGAATATATCCTGCGGATCTGGACTGCGGACTATCTATATCCTGATAAAAACGAGTTCCGCTCCCGGCTGCGGTTTCTGATCTCCTTCGACGGCATTATCGACCTGCTGACAATTTTACCCTTTTTCTTCCTGTCCGGTATGGTCATCTTCCGGATGCTTCGAGTAGCGAGGATCTTCCATCTGTTCCGCCTGAATGCACGGTATGATTCCTTCAATGTCATCACTACGGTATTGTATGAAAAACGCAATCAGATCATTTCCTCCGTGTTCATCGTACTGATCCTGATGCTCGCCAGCAGTCTGTGCATGTACAGCGTGGAACATGATTCCCAGCCGGAAGTATTCCGCAATGCCTTCAGCGGCATCTGGTGGAGCATGTCAACGCTGCTCACCGTGGGCTACGGTGACATCTATCCCATCACCACACTTGGCCGGATCATGGCGATCTGTATCGCTTATCTCGGTGTCGGTGCCGTGGCTATCCCCACCGGTATCATCAGCGCCGGTTTCGTAGAACAGTATCAGCGCAAAAGCAGTCTCTCTAATATTAAAGAAGCAGATATTCATGAGATCGCCGAGATCTTCGTAGATAAGCGCTTTGCCGGCAAATCTGTGGAAGAAATGGAAGAGGCAGAACAGGTCACGATCTTCCTCATTCTGCGGGAGGATCTGTCCATTCTGCCTCAAAAAGATACGATATTAAGGTTAAATGACATCATTGTCATTCGTGGGGAGCATTCCTAATCTGCTTCCGTCGCTGCAGTTTCCGTTTCCACAGCTTCCGTGGTTTCTGTTTCAGCGGTCTCTGCCGCCTCGGTGCTTTCTGTCTCCTCCGTAGTCTCCTCCACCAGATCATCCAGTGTATAATTGAAGCCTGTCACCACGTTGGTGGCCACGACATACACTTTCATTTCAGAGGGAAATGCAATGTAATACTGGCTGGTCATGGAATTCAGATTACCGACATTAATGATCACGCTGCGATCTGCAGTCTCGTACTGAATGGTACGCTCCGGATCTGCCAGTCCGTACTGTGACATATCCGTCACATTCTCAATCACCTGATCTGCCTTTAACGGTGCCACCTTCAGGATCATCGCCTTGATCCGATCCTGGTTCAGATTAAGGGAATGGTCGTCCGCATAGTACCATGTGTCATCCTCTTTTTCAAAGGCATAGGTCTCTCCCTCATATACATAGCGGAAGCTGATAATATCATCGGAGTTCACATCCAACACCGTCTCCTGTGTATCCTCAATGGTGGACGTCGCGGACGATGCATTTTTATTATACTGTCGGATGCCCAGGAATGCTGCCGCCAGCACCACCAGTGCCAGCAGCATTCCAATCGTCTGTCTTTGTTTCTTTTTCATAATAACACTCTGACCTTTCTGTCTTCGTTTTCTGTCCTTATGCTTATTGCCCTGTTTTGCAGCAATCGTTTTTATCTCTTCCGTCTGCCAAACCAGATCACGAATCCGGCGATCATACAACCGACGGGAAGGATCACGGTAACCAGCAATCCCAACAACAGAATCTGTGCGGAATCCACTACCAGATTAGAGACCTCATAACTTTTTACCGGAATGGATACCGAGGTCTCATGATCTGCCATTCCACTGAAAGTATTGGTGAACAGAGTCAGGTTCGCACCGCTGACGACAGAATTTGCATCATCCGTGAACAGCTGCTCGCAACCGTACACGACCAGTGTCGCATCCCCATCATCCAAAGTCTTTACTGCCTCAACACCTAATGCGAAGGGACCATTCACATCATTTTCACCCTGTGAAAAATCCTGTGTATTGTTAACATCCTGTTTTGCAAAAGAGCTGTCGGAGGTGCTCAGGAATACATCATAGGTAATATCGCCGGTAACTGTCTCGTCGGTACTTACTTCCTCCGGAACGATGATGCCCTGAGAATACGGCAGGAACAGATATTTTCCGTAGGTGCCTGAGGTATAGCTGTCAGAGCTCTGTGTCGGCAGGATATAATACGGACTTCTGTAGTAGCCGTTGGAATCATTCTCCACTACCAGTCCTTTGGCAATGCTCAGATTCATGTAGCTTAAGATAGCATCTATATTAGGTGTCTCCTCATCGGTATAACCGGTCACCAGAATGACCTTACCGCCATTATTCAGATAGTCGATCACCTTATCCTTGTCATCGGAAGAGAAATCACTGGTAGCGCCGTTGATGAACAGACAGGCCGCATCGTCGGGGATAGTATCCAGATCCATCAGATTCACGGTCTCATAATCCACATTTTCCTTGTTCAGTGCGGATGTAAAAGTGTTACTTAAACTCAGTTCATTATGTCCTGTTGTCATATATACCTTGGGCATATCATCATTTAACACATAATCCAGCGCACTGGTGATCTGTCCTTCGCCATCATAACCGGTAGTCGTGGTGTTATAACTGTAGGTCGAATAGTCAAAATCATAGGAAGACTCATAGATATCGTTGTAATCAATGACCTTGCTGCGCTTTTCGCTGACCACGATCAGGCTGTTCGTGCTGATGTTGCCGGTGGTGTACTGGGTATAGAACATCGGGTTAACGGTGGGATCCACATATTCCACGGTGATATGATCCGACAGTTCATCATATCTCTGTAAAGTCTGCCCCAATGTGGTATCCTGATTGTCCTGATTTACCAACACATAGATTGTCACATCATTCTGCATATTTTTCACATAGTCAACGGTCTGATCCGTCAGGGAATAGAGCTTCTGGCTGGTCATGTCGATTGCTGTCCAGCTAGAAGGCATCTCGCCCATGATAATATTAACGACTACTACCAGCGCTACCGCTACGGCGATCATACCGGTACTGTAAGCACTGAAGCTTAAGTTCTTCACGGACATGCTGTAACGGCGTTTCTGAATGGACTGTACCGTCAGGAACAGAACCAGCGCCGTAACGGATGCGTAATATACGATAGAAGATACATCCAGCGTGCCGTTTAACAAGTTGGAAAACGGTGTATAAAGGTCAAAGCAACGAAGCAGCTTTGTCAACAGATTGCCGGTACTGGAAATAATGGAGCAGATGGAATCCATCATATATCCCAGGAACAATACTAAAAAAGTAAGTACTGCTGCGATGACCTGGCTCTCTGTCACGGAAGACAGGAACAGACCGATGGCAATGGCGGTCATCCCAAAGAGGAAATATGCCAGGATCGACAGGTAAGCCTCTCCCATGGGAACACTGCCGTACTGCGCCATGATCAGCGGGTAAAAGCAGATGATCGCTACGGGAATGGCAAATATGGTCAACAGCGCCAGAAATTTTCCCATAACGATGCCGCCTACGGACACCGGTGCCGTCAGGATCAGCTGATCCGTCTTGCTCCGCTTTTCCTCCGCCAGAATGCGCATGGTCAGAATCGGCACGGTCAGCATGAATAAAAAGGTAACGCTGGATACCACATACGCAAAATAAGGATATCCGTTCATCAGGTTATAAACACTGAAATACAGTCCCAGGAAAAACAGGGTGACTGCAATAAATAAAAATCCGATAAAGGAACGGAAATAGGATTTCAATTCTCTCTTATAAATGGCTGACATATTATTCCGCCTCCTTTGTAGTTACAGTTTCTTTTTTCTCTTCTCCGGGCTGTACTTCCTCTTCCGAAGCTTCTGTCTGCTGTGCAGCAGCATCTGACATTTCCGGCTTTTTTCTTTTTGAGAATAGTTTGTGCTTCTCCGGCTGTGTGGGTGCCACGTCCTCGGTCAGTTCCAGGAAGATGTCTTCCAGAGACTTCTCCGCATGGGTCATCTCTAAAATGGGCAGCTTTGCTTCTGCCAGTGCATAGAATACCTGCTCTCTGATGTCGGCATTCTCTTTGGAGATCACTTTCAATTTTGCTATATCTTTGGGAGTCTCGGTATTTTCTTCGATCCGGTCGATCTGTGAGATCTCCTGCAATGCACTCTTCACCGCAGCGGCGCTTCCCTTTACTTCCAGGTTCAGTTCCATGGAACCACTCATAAGCTTCTGCAGATTCTCCGGAGAATCGCTGGCTACCAGCTTACCGTGGGCTATGATCATAATATGGTCGCAAACCGCGCTGACCTCCGACAGAATATGGGAGCTGAGGATCACGGTATGATTCTCCCCCAGCTTGCGAATCAGATCACGGATCTCGATGATCTGTTTCGGATCCAGCCCTACCGTAGGCTCATCCAGAATGATGACCTCAGGGTAACCAAGGATTGCCTGCGCCAGTCCGACTCTCTGCCTATAACCTTTTGACAGATTCCTGATCAGGCGCTGCTGCATATCGGTGATCTGTGTCATTTCCATGACCTCGTCAATCTGCTGCTTCCGCTCTTTTTTCGGCACTTTTTTCAGTTCTGCCACGAAATCCAGGTATTCTCTGACAGTCATGTCAACATACAGCGGCGGAAGCTCCGGCAGATAACCGATGGCACGCTTTGCCTCCTCCGGATCTTTTTGGATGTCTTTGCCATCGATGGTCACAGTGCCCTCCGTGGCTGCCAGGTAACCCGTGATGATGTTCATTGTCGTGGATTTACCGGCGCCGTTAGGACCAAGAAAGCCGTAAATCTGTCCCTTTTCCACACGGAAAGAGAGATGATCTACGGCAATATGGTCACCATATTTTTTTGTAAGATTGCTTACTTCTATCATATTTGCCTCCCTGATATGGTGTGATCCCCCACCTGATACCTATGGGTACCCGGAACTGATACCTACGGATTGTTCCGTGCTGCGCACTCTCACAATCCTACCCGCTATTCGTACATCGTGGGATTATCATCCCACTTTTGTACTCATATCGGGGCAAATCTCAAAGTCTCTCAACCACATCTGAGCAAGCTCATGTGGTCTCGGACTTTTCGATTTTGGTATCAGTATATGTCTCAAATGTCATGAAAAGGTGAAACCTTTGTGAAAATTGTGTGAAACCACAACCCTTAAATCTTCGACACGGTCAGAGAAATGCTTAAATTTCCTGCCTCCGCCGCCAGATGCAGCGGCAGCTTTGCCACAGGAATGTCTTCAAAAATGAACTCCGGATCACCGGATGCGGCCGACTGGAATAAAAAAAGTACTCCGTCCACATAGAGCACCACTTTTTTCTGATTGCTGTAAATTGTCAGGGAAAGTAATCCGTTCTTCTGACGATGCAGGGTGGAAAGTGCCGGATAGAGCACCGGTTCGCTGCTCCACTTCGCCTGATAATAGTAATACCGCTCCGTCAGCGTTCTGCCATCCGCCGAAAGAAGTGCATCTTCTGCCGTTTCTCCGGATAATCCACGATATACCGGAAGATTTTCCGGTCTTATCCACAGGTCCCCAGTGAGGAATCCACGCTTTCTGCACAGGCTGTAAAACGTTCTCACTTCGGAGCAGTTCACCCCCTCTGCCCCGGTCCCGGTTCCTTCCAGCCGGATCACATTTCCCCCCATCCGGACCAGCCGTTCCAGATCTCTTCGTACCTGCTCCACCCTCGTCCCGGTATCACTGATCTGCGGGGGAAGCCGGTAGACTACTTCATGTGGCAGAAACTCTTTTTCATTGAGAAAGATTCCCTTTTTATCGATGACATGCACGTCATAAATTGCCAGTTCCTGCTGCCAGTACACTTCCACTGCCTCGGTTATATCCTCAGCATGATCTGATTCTTCCTCGTTCTTTGTACCCCCCATATTTTCTCCATACTCCACGGTTCCGAACCTTCCCTGCGCCTTCACCAGATAGACATAGGGATCCCGCATGCCGTCCCAGAGATGCGGCCGCAACAGCAACGCCGTCATGGAATCCGCTTCTTCTGATGAGTATTCCCCATGAAAAATAAGGCGTTCGCCCTCCGCACCTTCCCAGATCTCAATCTGTAAAGCGGACAACAAACGCCCTATCTTTTCCGGCAGGGCAAATTCCAGATAAGCCTTGCCATTTTCCAGTTTTATTGTAATTCCAAGATCGTCCCGCATCTGCATTTCTCTTTCCTGCCTTTCGCATTCTGTTACTAAGAGTTTTTGCAGATAACATTTCATTTATGCCGGAAATCCATCTTTCCCGCACACTATTATTACATGGGACAGGACCTGCGGCCGGGCACTTCCTCTCCGGATACATAACCTGCATGAAATTCCATATTGATGTCCCGAAGCTCCTTCTCCCCGTCGATGTATGCCTGATACATTTCCGCCAGTCCCGAACTGCAGCCATCGCAGTTTGCTTCCATATATCCCAGTGACTCCGCCACGATCTGCTCCCTTTCTTCTTTTGTGGTATCCTTAATCAGATATCCTGCCATTTTCTTTTCCTCTCTTGTATTTCTTTTACAGCCAATGTATCACAGCAATCTGCCGGGTGCAAGTTTTTCTCTGCATTTAGAGTAATCGAAAATCTACGACCGAAGAATTCTCTCATAGATCTGCAAATCCTCATTCTTAAACACATTAAAGATCACATTTTTGACACTACTGTCAGGAGTCTCCTCCAAATACTCCTGTACCGTCTGTACGGCAATCTGCGCCGCCTTGTCGTTCGGAAAGCAGAATACCCCAGTGGATATACAGCAGAACGCCACACTTTCCAGCCCGTATGCCGATGCCAGTTCCAGACAGGACAAGTAACAGGACCGAAGCAATGCGCAATGTTTCTCCGTCAGCTTTCCCTGCACAATAGGACCTACGGTATGCAGGACATAACGTCAGGGCAGATTGTAGGCTTTCGTGATCTTCGCCTGTCCGGTGGGTTCCTCATGCCCCTGTTCTCCCATTTTGCTTCTCCTATGCTCGTTTCTGCTCTTTTTACGCTCTCCTGTAATGAAATCATTATATCCCCCTTCGCCGGGATCCGTAAAGCAGGCACAATAAAGTGCCCCGGTTACCCAAAAGATACTATTGGGACAAACATATAAACCTGCAATTGAAATATTTTTACGTTTTTGTAACAATAGGAACAGGAACCTTCGTTATGACTCATAGAAAGGCCTGGGAACAACAAATGATATATCTGATGATGATCGACGCCGAAGAAGACAAACAAAAGTTTGCTATTCTCTATGAAACCTATCGGCACCTTATGATGAAAGTAGCTCTGAATGTGCTGAAGGATACTTTTCTTGCGGAAGATGCCGTACATGAGGCGTTTATAAAAATTGCGAAAAACATGGAAAAAATAGGGGAAATCGACGCCACGGTGACGAAACGCTACCTGCTTACCATAACGAAAAATGCGACTATAGATATTTACCGGAAGCGAAGCCATCAATTTCAACGGGAAATCTATGTGGATGAGCTGGAAGAATGTAATGTCCCGGTGACTTATGCGGAGACGGATGTGGATGACGGAATACTGGACATCCTTAGGCGCCTGCCCGTAAAATACCGGGATGTATTTCTCCTCAAATACTCCGGCAATATGGACAACGATGAAATCGCAAATGTATTAAACATCACCGAAGGAACGATCCGGCAGCGATTATCCCGGGGAAAGATTATGATACAGGAAGCTTTGAATAAACGGGAGGAAAATAATGAGATCCATGGAAGTAACGGATGAATGGCTCTATCAGCATATGCCTGTGGTGGACAATGCCATGATAACAGCATTAGAAAATCAGGTTGATCGGGAATATGTATTTTCAAAACGTTTTGAACAAAAAATGCAAAAAGTGATCCGCCGGGAAGCCCATCCGGTGCTGACCGGTGCACAACAGCTCCTAAAACGCATTGCAATCTTTTTCACCGGTATCGTATGTGGCGGACTGGTTCTGACGTTAAGTGTGGATGCCTATCGGGATAAGTTTTTCATGACACTAAAGACCCTGCGCGAGGATGCTACGCAGTATAACTACTCTTCCGAGGAAAAAGATGCGGTACTCGCTCCCACGATACCGACCTGCATCCCGGAGGGCTATACAGAGACAGACCGAAGAGACAGTCCTCTTTTTTGTGAAATTTTCTATGAAAACAATGCCGGAGAACAGATCATCTGGGAGCAAATGCTAATTTCCGCAAATAATGCCTTGACATTCGTATTAGACAATGAATACGATGCCGAAGAGGAACATATCATCGGCGGTCACATTGCCACGGTATATACTTATGTGGATGGTTACGTCATGGCTTATTATGAAGCTGACAATTATGTATATGTGATCACCGCAGATCACATGACCGCCGAGGAAATGTTTCAGCTCATTGCCAGTATGGATATCTGATTGTATAATAAAATAAAAAGGAGGCAAGAACCATGATGCGAAATAAAAAATTAAGAACCGTTTTCTGCGGCATTCTGATTTTTCTGCTCGTATTTGCCTTATTTTGCCTTGGAGACTACGGGATCCGCTATTATCATACTCCCATCAAAAAGGATTATGACTATACCGGAACCGGAATGCTGGTCAGTCTGACGGAACCGGATACCTTCGAACAGGTATCGGTGGAGATCCACGGGAAAGCGTTACATTATCTCTGGGGGAATCAGGAAGACGCCATAGCGGGAAATGTCTGGATGAACGGAGAGAGGCTTTTCGTGGAAGGTGCGGATGACATGGGATTCTATGCACCTTTTATCGATGAAGAACCCTATTACTCCTGCCTGACCGAATCTGTAACAAATATCCCGGGAAATATGTTTCTTATCTCCCGGGATCTGAAAACCGTATTCTGCGGTGTACTTATGGACGGGAAAGAATTTCTGCTGATAATACCGGCAGAAAATAAATCGGATGCCGACCGTACCCTGAAATCCGGTCTGGAACAGTCCCAGCCTCTTTCCCGTTGGCTGAGTGACTATCCCTTATTCCTGTAACTGTCCGTCCACAATACGCACGATACGTTTCGCAGACTGTGCTACGCCCAGGTCATGGGTGATCATGACGATGGTGTTGCCCATATCGTTTAGTTCCCGGAACAGCTTCAGCACTTCTCTGCCGCTGGTCTGATCCAAGGCACCGGTAGGCTCATCCGCTAACAGGATCGCCGGCTGTCCCACCAGTGCTCTGGCAATGGATACTCTCTGCTTCTGTCCGCCGGACAGCTCGTTTGGCTTATGTCCGATACGATGATCCAGCCCCAGCAGCTTGATAGTATTTTTACACTTTTCCTCTGCTTCCTCATGCGTCATGCCACGCATCAATAGGGGCATGATAATATTCTGCATGACATTGTAGGTCGGGATCAGCTGATAGTTCTGGAAAATGAACCCGATCTTCTGGTTGCGCACCATGGTCAGATCATCCTCTTTGGTCTCGTGGATTGCCATGCCATCCAGATAATATTCCCCACTATCCATCACATCCATACAGCCGATCATATTCATTAACGTAGTCTTACCGGAACCGGAAGGGCCTAAGATTGCCACATATTCTCCCTTATTTACCTGAAAATTGATGTCCTTCAGGATCGGCAGACGCTCCTCTCCCAGCATATAGCCTTTATTTATATTTTTCATGGTGATCATTGCGTTTTCCATCCTATCTTTACGTCTTTCAATAACCTGCAAACTTTGGGCCATCGGCACAAATTTGCGTGTGAAAAATTTATTTTTCACACTTTTCGCACTATTCCTGATTTAAAGCTTCTACGGGGATCAGTCTCGATGCCTTATACGCCGGATAGAAGCCGAAGATACTTCCGGTGAAGACACCAAACAATAACGATAGCACTGCACCCTGTACCGACAGGGACACTCTCACGTTGAACAGCTGCACGAATGGCGTAATTCCAAGAGCCACCAGCACCCCCAGCACCGCTCCTACCAGACTGGTAAAGCTTGCCTCCAATAAAAACTCCAACAGGATATCCTTCCGGGAACAACCCAGTGCTTTCAAAATACCGATCTCGTTGGTGCGCTCCTTGATGGATACAAACAGCACGTTCATAATACCGATACCGCCAACGATAAATACGATCACTGCCATAGAGATCAGCAGTAATGTCAAAGTCTCATTGGAAGCGGAGGCTGCTTCCATCTTGCTTCCGGCATCGCTGATGGTAAATGTAGTGTTGGGATAGCTGTCTTTTAAGGCACTCTCCACATCCGTCATTGCGGTATCCACCTGATTCACATCCTCCACGATGACCGTGATGGTTGGACTGATACTCGTACCGGTAATATATTTGATGCCGGTTTCATAAGGTACATAGATCGCCGTATCCGGACTAATGCCGGATGCCACAGTTCCCATCTCGGATAGTACCCCTGACACTATATAGGGGCGGCCATCAATATAGACTGTACCGTCATAGGCGTCGTAGGCGCTGCCGAAAATTTCCTTTGCCACGGTGGCACCCAGTACGCACACCTTTTCCTTGCTCTCGTTGTTTTCCTCTGTGAGGAAATCCCCGATGGCCATTTCCAGATTACTGATAGTGGCATAATTGTCCTCCACACCGGCGATGGTGTAATGGGAAGCAGAGGTCATATCGCCTCCCTCCACCGACGCTGTGGTGGAATAAGAGATCGTAGTTGCAGAGATTCCCGATACAAAAGTCGCCAGATCATCACAGTCTTCACTGGTCAATGTCACGGCTTCGCTCTCTTCCTCCTGTCCAAAACCGAAAAATCCGCCGAAATCCATGCCACCGCCGGGACCACCAGACATACCGCCGCCGGAACCTCCTCCGGGACTTCCGCCCATATTGGTGACGGTAACACTTCCTCCACCGCCCGGCATTTCAAAACTAAAACCGCCGCTGTCACTGCTGTCACAGGAAATATCAATGGCTCCGGCATTCAGGTTCTTGAACTGCTCCGCCACTTCTTCTTTTCCACCGGTACCTATCGCCAGCACCAGCATTATGGTGGCGGATCCCACAACGATACCGATGGAAGTCAGGATCACTTTGAATTTATTCTGTGACAGGTTCAGCCACACCAGACGCAATATTTCGGATAATCTCATATTCTACTTCTTCCCTTCCATTGACCTTACTTTCCCACAGGTCTCCGCTCTACTTCGTAATGCTGCTTTCGATCAATACGGTATCTCCTTCTGCAACATCTCCGGAGATCTCCACATTAGAGCCATCTGACAGTCCTGTCGTTATTTCTTTTTTCACAATGCTGCCATCTGCAGTCTTCACTTTTACATAAGTCTTGTCATCCTCTGTGATAATGGCTCTGCGTGAGACATACAGCACTTCTTCCGTTTGTTCCGTAACGAAAGTCACATCTCCTGTCATACCCTGGAACAGTCCGGAGACATCCCCTTCTAATGTGACAGTTACGTCATAAGTTATGTTTCCACTGGAATCCGATGTCGCATCTCCAATAGCCGTCACCTTTGCCGTAAAGGTATCTTCCGGATACGCCGTCAATGCAATATTCGCCGCAGATCCCAGAGAGATATCCGTCATGTCATCTTCATCCACCGTTACCGTCATGGTCACTTCGTCCATATCGTATAAAGTAACCAGAGAGGTTCCGGTACTGATCTTATCTCCGGCCTCCAGCTCCACGCCGGTGATGACACCGTTGTATCTTGCACATACTGCATTACCATCGATATAAGTGCTGAACTCATTCCATTTTTCCAGTGTCTCATTATAGGTTTCCTGCTGATCGGACAATTCCTGCGCAAGATACCCCAGTGCAATGTCATAGGTCTCCTGTGCGGTATTGTAAGCCAGTGTTCGCAGTTTTTGGGTCTCGGCTGCGGTCAGTTTCCCCTGCTCCAGTTCCCGTTCTGCCTTATTGTAGGCGGTTTCGGCAGTGGTTACATTTTCCTCCGCCTGCTCTACTCTCTGTTCCAGCTCTTCCTTCTGCTGCTCCAGGGAATCTGCCGTGGACTGTGCCTGCTCCGTCAGCTGCGCGTAATAGACATATCCGTAAGTATCATCGGCTGCGTCTGTACTGTTCAGGCTGTATTTACAGTTCGACAATACCTGTGCCGCATCCTCATAGGCTGCCGTTACTTCCTCCAGCTGTGCCCGGTAATCTTCCAGGCTGCTCTTCGCCTGCTCCAGCGTGCTCTCCGCAGAATCTACTGTATTCTGAAGTTCCTGCAATGTAGTACTGTACTCGGTATTAATATAACTGCCATAGGCAGTGCTGCTGTCATAAGTGTATTTTGCCTGTTGTTTTGACAGGGTCTGGTCGGCTTCCACCGCCTCCAGATCGGCTTTTGCTTTCTCCACGTTAGACTGCAGTTCGTCTTCCAGGTCGGAGACACTGTCTTCTTCCAGCAGGTACAGGGGATCTCCCTCGGACACCTGCTGCCCCACGGAGACCACTACCTCCGCCACGGTCAGGGTAGAATCGTCACCATTGCTGCCGGAGCTGCTGCCGCCCATATTGAAGATCTGACCAAACATGTCTAAGCCTCCCTGAGCTCCGCCGCCGGAAGCACTCATGCCGCCAAATCCACCGGATCCAGAGCTGCTGCCGGCAGTACTACCGGAGGAGCCACCTGATGAACTGCCGGAGGAACTGCTGCCGGAAGTATCCGTTCTCTGCAGGGCACTCATATCCAGATCAAAGGTCTGATCCACCGTACTGATATCCACGGAGCCGCTCTCCGTCACACCTTTGACCAGTGTCCCGTATTTTACGGTGGTCTCTTTATAAATGACTTCCGTGTCGGAACCACCGGAGAGACCAATGGCACCAGCCACTACAGCGATCACGCAGACACCACAGATACCTGTGGTGAGCTTGCGCCTTTTCAACCAGCTTTTCCATGATTCGATCCAGCTCATCCGATTTTTTATAGTTTCCTTGATCTTTTTCCCATTTTCATTCTGCTTCATAACTGTTCCCAATCATTTCTGTCTGCTTCTCAACATTTGCTCCATCAGCCTGATTTATTGTCCTCCGGGACCTCCCGGCATTCCGCCGCCGAAGCTGCCGGAATTACCACCCCCGGGCCCCCCCTGCGGCATTTCTCCTCCGGAAGGCATCTGCATATCCTCTGGCATAAGGGATTCGTTGAATTCCTGAAGCTCCATATCACTGCCGGTTGTGAAATCAGCACTGCTGCCGGAATCCTCGTCCGTGCTCCTGACTTCCGCCTCAGAGCTGACCTTACTTGCCAGGTAAATAGTATCGCCCTCCTCCAGTCCTGACAGGATCTCAATGTCCACACCGTTGGTAATACCGGTCTCTACCTCTGCAAGTTCCTTACCTCCCAGTGCTGTCTTGCGATATACATAGGTTTTGCCGTTTTCTTCGACAATGGCCTTACGGGACACATAAAGAATATCCTCTTTTTCTTCCGTTACGAAAATGACATCTGCGGTCATTCCCCCATACAGCTTCTCCAACGCGCCTTCTACGCTGATCTCCACAGTGTAGCTTACGGTATTACTATAATCAGAAGTAGCCGCGGTATTGATGGAGAGAATGCTTCCGGTATAGGACTCCTCCGGGTATGCCGTAAAGGCGATATCTACCGCATCCCCTACCTGCAGATCCACAATATCCTCCTGGGTCACATCCACAGAGATCCGCATATCATCTGCCGTCGCATAGGAACATATGATTCCGGTGGTGGTCAGTCTGTCTCCCGCTTCGTAACCGGCGCCGGTGATCACACCGTCCTCCGCCGCATACAGGATACCGTCACTTCCGACAAAATTCTCAAACGCCTGCAGCTGTTCTTCTCTTTTTTCTTTGGTCTCTTCCGCTTCCTGCAAAGTCTCTTTCAGATCTTCCACGGTAGCATTATAAGTGGTCTGCGCATTCTGCCCGGTAATCACGGTTTCCTGATAAGTTTCTTCCATGTCAAGTTGATTGATCTTCTGCTTTGCCTGCGCCGCAGCCAGCTGATTCTGCAGATTCGCGATGGCACTTTCATTTTCCGTGACTGCATTTTCCGCCTGAGTCAGTGCGGTTTTGGCCTGCTGATACTTACTTCTGGCACTGAGATAACCGCTCTGAATAGTCATGAAATTCACCGTATTGTCTGTTCCGGCTCCTTCATAACCTTCTTTTGCCGCTTCGTAAGTCTCTAATGCATCCTGATAATCTTCCTGCGCCGCAGCCAGTTTTTCCTGAAGGGATGCTGCGTTGGACTGCTTCTGCTCCAACTGCACCTGTAAGGAAGTCACGTTATTTGCCACACTGCTTGCCGAAGTATTCCGAATGGACGACGCATAAGAAGCACTAATCTTCTGGGTATCGTAGTCTGTCTGCGCTTCCAACAGAGATAATTCATAGGTGCTCTCTGCCTCCGCGTAGTCCGCCTGCGCCTCTACGACGGCATTCTTAAGCAATGCCCGGACTGCTTCCACGCTATCTTCCGTGAATTTCAGAAGTTCCTGTCCCTCAGTGACTCTCTGCCCGCTGGCGGCATAGACTTCTTCAATTTTTAAATATTTCTGTACCGTATCTTCATCGTCATCACTGTCACTATCACTGTCTTCGTCATCTTCACTGACGTCCAGATCCAAATCGTAATCTATGGATTTTGTGTTGTATTCCAGAGACCCGCTCTCCGTCACACCTACCTTTAAAGTACCTCGCTCCACGGTCTCTTCCTTGTAGATCCATTGCTCTTTTTGCAATAACGGTGCGATAAACACGGTATAACTGGCTGCCAGGATCAGCAGAAGCAGTGCAATCCCCGCCAGGATCAGTTTTTTCTGCTTCTTTGTGAGGGATTTCAGTTTTTCAAAAAGTGGACTTTTTAATTTCATGACTGTGTCTGTCCTCCCTGCTGATCATCACCCTGGGCATTGTCATTTCCCGAACTCTCATCACCGGGTCTACCCTGTGGGTGCTCTCTGTTGCCGGAATTTCCTTCCGGCACCGTTCCATCTCCCGGAATCACACCATCTTCGGAATTTCCTTGCGGCATCTGCGCAATCTCCTCTTCCTTCATACCGAAGATGACCGTCACGGATTCGTTCGCACTCAGGCTGCTACTATTTTCATTTTCTTCGTCCTCTGTCATGATTTTCACGGTTACACTGTAAGTAACACTGGTGCGGCTGTCGGAAGAAGATACCGGATCGATGGCTGTGATCTCACCGGTGAATCCGCCGTTTGCGGAAGACTGCACGTACGCGCTGTCACTCACGGTCAGCTTCGCAATGTCTGCCTGGTCAACAGATACAGTCACGGTCAGTTCCTTCGAATTGCTGTATACGAATACCACCGCATCGGAAGTCAGATTCTGATCTGCCCGCACAACAGTCCGCAGGATGGTTCCATCCTCGGAAGCATAAAAATAACCATCGCCCACACTGCTTTCAAACAGTTTCAGATTTTCTTTTGCATCTTCATAAGTGCTCTTCAGTGCCGCCAGATCGGATTCTGCCTTTTCCACCGTCGTATTGTAGTCGCTCTCTGCACGATCCGCCGTAGACAGTGCCGTCTCGTAGGTCAGCTTCGCCTGTGCCTGTTGGATTTCCTTATTTTCCTTTGCCTCCGTGACTGCCTGTTGAAGGCTGGGAAGCTTTAACTGTAATGTCTGTAAGTTAAAAGAAGCATTGGTGACGGCATCGTCATATTTCTCCTGTGCCTCTTCCAGATCCTTCAGGTTCTGCTCCAGAACACTGTAGAGGGAAGCTAAAATGCTTGCATTAGACGTTCCTCCGCTCTGCATATTACCGCTGGCTCCGCCACCGATCTGTACCGAGCCGCCACCGCCGGTGACCTGCGACCAGCTGACACCCCATTCGTCCATCTTGTCCGTCAGGGCTTTCAAATTTTCATCATAGATTGCCTGATACTCATCGACTTTAAAATAGCTCTTATAGGAACCGTCATTCACATAGGATTCATACTCCGCAATGTCATCCTCGGCTTCCTGCAGTTCTTCCTCTGCTTTCGTCACAGCACTTTGCAGACTCGCCACCGTCTCGTCATAGACCTCTTTCGCCTGCTGTCTGGTGAGGATCGCGCTGTCTTTTGTGTATTCTGCCGTGATGAGATTCTGCTCATATTCGATCTTGCCGGTACGATACGAAAGCTCTGCATCCCGAAGCGTCCTCTCCAGTTCTTTTCTCGCTTCCGCCACACTGTCTTCCGTCAGCTTCAGGATCTTATCCCCGGCAGTTACCTCTTCCCCGGAGACAGCGTATACTTCCTCTATCTCCAGATCAGTGGTCAGATTCTCCACATCGAAGGTCTCCTCTGTAATACCGACATTGGTCACACCGGAAGCCGCCACCATATCTTCCGTCAGTGTGAGTCCTGCCATATTCCCCGGCATGGAAAATGCTGTCGCATTCCCGTTTTTACGCAGTATCACAACTGCTGTCACCGAACCGCCTCCTATCGCCAGTACCAGAATCAGGACAACAACCATCCACTTCTTACGTCCTTTACGGTCATTCTTACCCTTTTTTTCTGCTCTCTCAGAGTTTATCAGCTGTTTGATCTTCTTGTTTTTCACGGTAAACCTCCGATTATGATTCCGTTCAGAATTACTTGTTTTCTCAAGTATAGGGGAATTTTGTATTAATAAAGTGTTCACTCTGTGAAAATTCTGTGTCCGGGATTCTTTTATTTTTATGGGAAGTAAGTTATACTGACTGTTGGAAATTTGTCTGTAATTTTCTATTTTGATAATTATAAGAAGGAGACTATTCTAAGGCTCAGAGGTAAGTCGCTTTAAGCTTTCGAATAGCAAATAGCACATAAGATGATCGGACTGGGAACTATAATCAATACCGCAGGCATTGCTGTGGCCGGACTGGCCGGCACTGTATTCAACAGATTTTTTACCAAAGAAAAAAACAGGCAATGCCAAAGACCCTCTGTTCGAGGGTGCGGTCACGCTGTTGGCAAGACTGATTGCACCGGTCATGACAGATGCCGCCATTACCGATCTCTCCCTCATCGGCTCTATCCTGATCTTCTGCGTGGGTGTGAACCTTGTCTAGGATAAGAAATTCCGCGTGGCAAATATGCTTCCGGCGGTTGTTCTGGCAATCATTATGGAATATCTGCCTTGGGAGTTATAGGTTCTGCAATATTTTCAGATATGCTCCCTGTTCCGTAAAAACATAAGGTTTATATTTTTACGCATGAAAAAAGCTTTTGTTAATGTGATGAAAAGCAAACATTCCACCGTACTTACATCAAAAAAGTTGATTTTATCGTAATTTAAGAAGCTTATCTGTACTAATTGATTCTAATGTATGAATCTGTTGTAAAGCCAATTGTCGAAGCAATTCCATTCTTTCTTTTTGGTTTTTCCCCTGATGAATCAATACTGCATTATAACTTTCTAAATTGGTCAAAATTAATAATTGATTTAGTGTTGCACCATCTCTCATATTACCTTTTATATCTGGATTCGCATCTTTCCATTGTTTTGCTGTTCTGCCAAATAGAACCACATTTAGCATATCAGCTTCATTTGCATATGTAAAACTGATTTGTGCTGGTGTCAATTCCGGTGGTATCAAATTTTCTTTGATTGCATCTGTATGTATTTTATAATTCAATTTTGATATTTCTCTGTTTAGATTCCAATTTAATGAAAAGCGGCTATTTTCATCTGCTTTCAGCCTTTTATAATCCATGATTATATAAAGTTTAAATTCTGCTGAAATCCATGATGCAAATTCAAATGCGATATCTGAATGTGCATAAGTGCCACCATAACGTCCGGATTTACATACGATTCCTATTGCCCCAGTAGTCTCTATCCATTTTGTAGGTGACATTGTAAATGCATTAGATCCCGCCTAATTTCTAAAGGAGTCGAATTCGACCCCTTTAAAGTTATTATTATGTAATTTTTCCCATAAACCAAGAAACTCTATTGTGTCTTTGCTTCTCATCCAATTTTTAATTACATCCTTTGCTTCATCACTTTTATAGCGTGCAATATCCGTCAATGATATAAATTCATTTTGAAAATCCTGTGTATATATTCCAATATCTATTCCATTCGCGTGAATTGTGTCTTTTACAATATTTTTCACTTTATTATCCTCCAGTTCAATTGTAACTATATGCTTTGTTTTCTTCTTCAATAGTCTCACACTCCTGTATTATTCATTTGTCAACTTTCCAGACTGCTCTGCAAGCTTTTTCTCTTCTCTCTTCACTCTACGTTCCAGTTTCTTAATATCTTCCGATGCCGGTAAATTTTCTGGTTTAATTCCTCTTTGTCCAAGCATGTCTCTAACAGAAGTATTATTTTCCACATGTTCAACAGTGATTGCAAATTCTCCTTGCAAATCCTTTTCTTCAACATTATAATTTGTCATTTCAGTTGCAAGATTTTTTGCGGCAATGGTAAGTGTTGGCAGGAAATCCGCAAGTGGTCTTTTATCCTGTACTCCCAAACGTTCTTTCATCTGTTTCGTGGTAAATCCACCAAATAAAGCCTGATCTCCTTTAGACCGGATACGACCAAATCCAGCATCATCTACTCCACGTTCATAAATATTTTGAGACAATCTTTTTTCCGATTCCCTTAATTTTCCTCTTGCCTCTGTTCTTTCGATATAAGAAATCCTTTCTTCAATCAATTCCTGTTTTCTAGTCTGAACCGCAAAATAGCTTTGTGCAAAAGCAATCTGCTCCTTTCGTGGATCTCCATTTTCAGCAATAAGATAACATGCATAACGAGTAAGCATATAATCCTCAACTTCACGAAGTGCACCGTTTCCAACTTCAATTGTATTGTTAATTCTTGAAAAATGATCTTCTGCTACGTTTCCATTATTCTCACATGAAATCATTGCTTTATTTATTGCATTATCAAAATTTCTCCATTGAACATAATCCAATAATTTCATTAGTTCTCTTGCATACCAATACTCAATGCCATCCGCTTCATGTCGGATATCATCAAATTTTCTTCTGTACAATTCAATTATTCTCTTTTCCATTCAAATTTCCTCCTCTTATGAACATATTGCTGACGCCAGCAATATGTTTTTTACTATTAATTTCTTCAATTACTCTATCACATTCTCCTTTGTGTTCCTCATCTTGTCATAATACGCCTTATACCTGTATATCGTCCTCTCGCTGACATTATTTCGTTTTGCAATCTCTATCATAGCCATGCCGTTCTCATAGCAATCAACAAAATCATTGTAGATTGCCATCCATTTTGCATTGTGCTTCTGCCTTCCACTTAATTTACGATTTTTATAATATTCCAGTTCTTCGCGTAACTCGGCGTTTTCATTTTCTAATTCTTCAATTCTTTTTAATGCTTCCTCGAGTGTTATAACCTTCTCCACTTCATTGTTCCTCCGTTCATGTCATTTTCGTTTTGTCTATATTATATATTGCTAATTAGTATTAGTCAATTTGATTTTGTCATACAGGAAGACTTTTCATATTCATCATGCAAATAAAATACCGCTGATATCTTTTGCAAGCTATGTCTTTCCATAGACTCTCTGCCTGAATATTCCTAATCCACTCGTCTAGATTCCATTTTCGTTTTAAAGCCGGTCCATATTTTAGAATCAGGGATGTTATTACATCTGCACATCTCTCAAAAGCTGCATTCTCTTTTGCATCTTCATAATACTTCTTTCTCATTGCTGCTCCCTTTTCCGAATATAATTTGTTTTGGCAGCCAATTTGAATTATCTGCTTTGAGCAAATCATAAACATAAATCTTATTCGGTCTTCCCAAGCCCTGATGTCTTCGGTAAATCAAGCCATGCTCCTCCAGCTCCTTCACCATTTTGTTAACCTTCTTATTCCCCAGGTTCATCAGATTCATAATTTCTTCGATCGTGAAAATGATATAGGTAATTCCATATTCATCACGCCATGCGTCTCCATTGGAGTCTGACAAGCACTTGCGATCCAGCAGTATTCCATATAATACTTTTGCTGCATTTGTCATATCTCTGAACATGTCTTCCTTAAAAAATCTCTTAGGTATCCTGTAAAACTTATAATCAAAAGTTACATTTTCCATTGTCTTATCCTCTCTGTCATTCCTAATTTCGCTACTTGGCAAGCAGTGCCCCGGTATATACCCGGCGCATTTTTGCTTGTTGGGGAAAATGCCCCAATCCCCTCGAACTGCGGATAAACCGCAGAGCCACGCTAACGCTTTTTATCAATTCACTTTCTCTTCTTTGAATCTTCCTCATATAGATGAATAACTGCTTCAAGTGCCTTTTTTAGAAGCTCTGTTTGCTCATTATTCATCTTTTTTATTTCTGCAAGATCCTCTTCATACAGCTTCCCCGTTTCATTTGCTTTCTTAGCGTACTGAACAACATTTCATCCTCCCGGAACTGACGGATATAAGGACGCTTCGGCTTGACCATAGCTGCGGCAGTGGGCGGTTTCGGGTCAAGCTCAAAGTCCGCAGCCAGTTTTTGCACTGCTTCATAACTGCTCAGATCGAACAGCCTTGCCACAAGGTCGATTACATCCCCCTTGGCTCCGCAGCTGAAGCAGAAAAAATAGTCCTCATTCAGCTTCAAGCTCGGATGCCTGTCGTTGTGGAACGAACAGCAAGCCATACCGTTGCGGTTGACATTCAGCCCGTAGTGTTTGGCGGCTTGCTTTACGCTGATTGCCGCCTTGATGGTTTCATAGATTGTCATAGAAAAACCTCCGTTCATAGTATTCAGAAAACACGAAACACCCGCCGTGATTGGCAGGTGTTTGACGCTTTCTACTATGGTTATGCCGGATTTTTCAAAAAACAGGCTAATGACAGGACAACTTATCTGAGGACGTAGATTTCTTCACATTTACATGATATAATTAGAAAAATGAAAAAACAGGACAGGAAGGCAAGCATGAACCAAGAATTGATGACTTTGGATTTTTGGCAGGATACGGTCATATATGAGGGCAAAACATTTCCTGTCGGTACGCTTGCCTGTGATGCACTGAATGTCCCTGCGGATACCATTGCAAAGGCGAACGAGCAAGGCGAGAAAATCAATCTGCTGCTCGGAACATTAAACGCCGGACAGGATGCTTGTGCACTCTGTCCTATGGCAAGGGAAGCTACTCTGGCGATGCTGGATATTCTCAGCGAAACCCCGCCATTCTCTTATATGGACATATCAAAGCACAGAGAACGGATAGAAAGGGTCTTTACTGCGGACAATGCACTGAAATATGTGGAGTTTGCCACAAAAGCCGCAACCAATTCTTTGCAATTTGAAGAAATCCAGAACTATGCCGAAGCAATCACGCTCCAGCGCTATACCGCCGTATGCGGGCATCTGGCCTACTCCCTTGGGGAATACCAAACGGCCATGCTTGATTTTGCAGAAAAATCGGATTGCAACGAAGCAGACCGCACCGCAGAGGGATTTGCCAGAATGTTCGGCAGCTATTTCACGCCGGAGTTCTCCATCGCTGAGGGCAATACCTGGATGTCTGTCGCAAATAACTCTGTTCAGTATGTGGCAACCATCCGTCCCGGCGAAAAAGTTGCGAAGCTGGTCAAGCGGATGCACTATGTATCCTTTGTGGGGATGTTCCGGTCTGATCTCTTTGAGGGCCTGTGTGTTGGTCATGCACCGAAGAAATGCAAAATCTGCGAAAAGTGGTTTCTGACCACCAACGCAAGGCACACCAAATACTGCGGCGGCTATGCACCGGGGGACAAGCTGCACCGCACCTGTCGGCAGATCGGCAACCTGAAAAGCAGAGAACAACGGGAGCTTGCGGACGATCATCCGGTGAAACAGATTTATGAGAAACGGCTGAACACCATAAACCGCTATGTGAAGCGTGGTACTCTGGACGCTGATCTTGCAGAGGTTATGAAAAGGCTGGCAAAGGATAAAATGCTTCGAGCGCTGAGCAATGTCGCCTATGCCAAAGGTGATTACGAAAAAGAGATGGGACAGGCGGCTTTGCTAAATGAGAGCCTGAATTATAGGAACACTTAAACTCGGAGGGTTATACGAATGTTAGAATTAACGAAAGAACAAATGGAGGTTATTCAAAAAGCTATTTCAAAGAAGGCTGAAGAAAGTGTACAGGAATTTGATAAAGAATTAGATATTGTTGTGAGCAAGCTATCAACAGAAGGGTGGACTTTACCCGCAGAATTAAATATTTACGCAGTCAAAACAATAGCAAACACAAACAAATTGGATGATATCAATGCATTTTTGAAATGGTTTTTTACAATAGAAGATTTTCAGAAAACCAAAGATATGGTGAACGGAATCAAAGCATCTCCCATTAAAGAAGGACTGAAAAATCTCACAGACCAGTGCTGGCAAGCATTTCAAAATAAATTGTATGCTGTTTGTGCAACATCGCTACTCTCGGTTATCGAGGGTATTCTGTCAGAATTTAGCGATGACAAGCAAGATGTAAGGATGATGAAGGTTTGTCAAAAGAAGGTCGATACCTTCCCGTCAACAGGAAGTACAATTCAAAAACATGTATGGATTTCTTATAACAACTTCATCCGAAATCTGTATCAAAAAAGCGATTTCTCTGCCGATGAACCTGAAACGATAAATAGGCATTGGCTATTACATGGAAGATCGGATTTTGAAATTGACGAGATGGATTGCATCCGTCTCTTTAATGCAGTTCAAAGCCTATGTATGATTGTAAAAGTAGAAGCAAAAGAAACACAATCTGAGAATTAAAATCAGGCTACTATCCAGAAAGCATTTGTTTAGAAGGGAGGTGCGCTATGCTGAAGGATTTTATATGGAATATGACCGGATACATACCAAAACACCAAGTCAATCCGCACGGTGATGGCATCATTCCCTATGTGGCAGAGCGCATCTTCCAACTGGAACCGGAGCCGCCAGCGGTGGACAGTCTGAACGAATACATCCTGCCTGCCTTACAGGAAAAGAACCTTATATATTTCTCATTCTTCCTGCACCACTACGAGCCGCAGCTCAACAAGCGCATCAAAGACTTTCTCGGTGTGGACGGCGGCGATTTGTACGACACAGACCGATTTATAGATATAAAACTCTCCTGCCGGGAGCAAATGCTCCAAAAGCTGATGGACTATGATCCTGCCAAGGGTGCGGTCAGTGAATTTGCAAAGAAATACAACTGCGACCTTGCTTGAAAAGCGGCTGGCGATCTGCATGACCTGCGGGCGTGTCGGCTCGTGGAAAGGCCGCCCCACCTTTGAAGAACTGGCGGTTATGTTTGAGGGCAGCACAGCAGAAATAGTTCGTCTTGCCGACTGGGATACAGTGAAAACAAACAAATTTGCAATCAGAGCAATAGCCTATCTTCTGAACTGTGAGAACGAAAAATTGCCCAAGGAAATGATGGTGGCATTTGAATAACGAGGGAGTGAGATACATGGAACAATTATTGATTATTGAAGATGATATCGGTTTGAATCAAGGCTTCTGCAAAGCACTGAAAGCAGATGACCGTCAGATTATATCCTGTCATGATCTAAAAGCGGCAAGAGAGCAATTGCTTTGCGGCGGTGTATCCCTGATCCTGTTGGATATCAATCTGCCAGATGGCAGTGGGCTTGAGCTGCTCCGGGAGGTCAAGGAAAACATGCCCGGGGTTCCTGTTATTCTGCTGACTGCCAATGACACCGATCTGGACATCGTAGACGGACTGGAGAGGGGCGCTGATGATTACATTACCAAGCCCTTTTCTCTTTCGGTTTTGCGGGCAAGGGTGAATACCCAACTGCGAAAGCAAGCGTCAAACCATAAAAATGCGCCGTTCCATATGGATCTATTTCACTTTGACTTTGAGGCTATGACCTTTTATGTGGGAGATTCAAAAGTGGAATTGAGTAAAACAGAACAAAAATTACTGCGTCTGCTTGTTGAAAACCGTGGTCGAACCATGACCCGTGGAGACCTTGTCGACCGGATCTGGACAGATGGCGCAGAATATGTGGATGAAAATGCTTTGTCTGTTACGATCAAGCGTCTGAGGGATAAGCTTGGTGCACAGAAATACATTAAAACCGTCTATGGAATCGGTTATAGCTGGGTGACCAAAGATGAATAAAACCGGTATTGTGATCATACTGCTATGTTTTCTGGCGGCGATAGCTGTTGTATTATGGGAGCGGAGAAAGGCCAGAAAAACGATGGAAGAAATCGAAAGGATGCTGGACGCTGCCATGACCGGCTCCTTTTCTGAAACCAATTTTGATGAAAGCCGGCTGTCTGCTTTGGAAACAAAGTTTGCACACTATCTTTCCGCAGCAGAAGCATCTTCTCGAAATGTAGCACAGGAGAAAGACAGAATTAAGTCCTTGATTGCGGACATCTCCCACCAGACAAAAACGCCGATTGCAAACCTGCTGTTATACAGCGAGCTTTTGATGGAGGAAACTCTGCCTGCATCGGCGAAGGCAAATGTGGAGGCGCTGTACAAACAATCGGAAAAGCTGCGATTTCTGATCGATTCTCTCGTAAAGCTTTCCAGACTGGAAAATGGGATCATTTTACTCTCCCCCCAGCAAGGAGCACTGCAGCCGCTGCTTGAAAGCGTAGTAGAACAATATGCCGCCAAAGCTGCTGAAAAAGGGTTGTCTTTGCGACTGCATGATACAGATATTTCTGCTGCCTTTGATATGAAATGGACAACAGAAGCGCTGGCTAATATCGTAGACAATGCCATCAAATATACAGAGCATGGTACCATTACTATTTCTGCCGTAAGTTATGAAATGTTTGCAAGGATCGATATATCGGATACCGGCACAGGCATTCCGGAAAGTGAGCAAGCAAAGATCTTTGCCCGTTTTTATCATTCAAAGGCGGTTCAGGAGCAGGAAGGGGTCGGCATCGGCTTATACCTTGCCCGACAGATCATATCCGGCGAGGGCGGTTATATCAAGGTTGCTTCCGTTCTGGGAAAAGGAAGTACGTTTTCCATATTTCTGCCGAAATAACAACAATTCTATCAAAACTGTTAGATTTCATTTTCCGCCGGAAAGAATGTGGAAAGAATCCTGTGCGATAATCTGTATGTATCAAAGGATGATCTCTTTGCATACATACAGATTTTTTCATGGAGGTACTCGTTTATGGAAGTTTTACAGGCAAAAGACCTGAGAAAAATTTATGGCTCCGGCAATAATGCGGTTCATGCGCTGGACGGAGTGGATTTAAGTGTGCAGAAAGGCGAATTTGTGGCGATTGTCGGTACATCCGGCTCCGGCAAGTCTACCCTGCTGCATATGCTGGGTGGGCTGGATCGTCCTACAAGCGGCACAGTCATGGTGGACGGGCAGAATATTTTCTCCCTGAAGGAGGAAGCCCTGACCATCTTCCGCCGCAGAAAAATTGGCTTTGTGTTCCAAGCATATAATCTTGTTCCGGTGCTGAATGTGTATGAAAATATCGTTCTACCCATTGAGCTGGACGGTGGCAAGGTCAATAAGGATTTCGTACAGCAGATTGTACAGACACTTGGGCTGGATGATCGTCTGGATGCCCT
Source organism: Simiaoa sp. (assembly GCF_051972595.1). NCBI lineage: Bacteria > Bacillati > Bacillota > Clostridia > Lachnospirales > Lachnospiraceae > Simiaoa > Simiaoa sp. The sequence continues at coordinate 94,741 of NZ_JBOKRY010000003.1, forward strand.
GCCCAATCAGCTCTCAGGCGGTCAACAGCAGCGGGTAGCCATTGCCCGTGCGCTGGCGGCAGCACCCGCTATCATTCTGGCAGATGAACCCACCGGCAATCTGGATTCCAAAACCAGCCAGGATGTATTGAGCCTTTTGAAAGTCACCAGTCAAAAGTTCGCCCAGACAATCGTAATGATCACTCACAACGAAGAAATTGCGCAGATGGCAGACCGCATTATCCGTATCGAAGATGGTCGGATCGTCTCCCAGAACTAACGGGAGGTGGCTACGATGAATGTCAAAAACAGAAAATGTATTTGGAAATTAAGCTGGCGTTCTTTATGGGCATCCCGAAAGCGTAATATCATTGCAATCATTGCCATTGCGCTGACAACGCTGCTATTTACCTCTCTGTTTACCATAATAATGTCCATAAATTCCAGCTATGAGAATTACACCTTCCGTCAGGTGGGTGGGTACTGTCATGGAACCTTTAAGGAAGTGACAGAAAAACAGATTCAAAAGATTGCCGCCCATTCAAATATAAAGGAAATCGGCAAGCGCATCAGTACCGGCTATATAGACAGCGGTGCATTTGCCAAAGTACCTGCCGAAGTCAGCTTTATGGATGCCAACTGCACCAAATGGAGCTTTGCCAAACCTACCACCGGACACATGCCTCAGAGCGGCAAAGAAATCGCCATGGACACAAATGCCTTGAAACTTCTGGGTATTGAGCCGAAGTTAGGAGCAGAAATTGAACTTACCTATACGGTTGGTGCTTTATCCCAAATGCCTTATGAGAAAACAGATACATTTACTCTGACGGGATGGTGGGAATATGATGATATAAGTCCTGTTCACTATATCAATATCAGTGAAGAATACGCAAAAGAAATAGAATCGGAAGCTGTGTCCAATGGACTGGAACCGTTCCGTATTGATTTGAATGTGATGCTGGCATCCAGCATGAACATCCGTGCTCAGATGGAGCAGGTGGATCTGGACTTAGGGTATGCTTGGGATGAAACAGGTGAAGGGGAACTTGTACGCATCGGTGTAAACTGGGGCTACACTTCTTCACAGCTTGGCGAAAGCATAGATGCATCCATACTAATTGCGATTGTCGCTTTCCTTACGTTGGTAATCTTCACAGGTTATCTGATTATCTACAACATATTTCAGATTTCCGTTACCGGAGATATTCGATTCTATGGTTTGCTGAAAACCATTGGTGTCACACCCCGGCAGTTGCGGCGCATCATACGCCAACAGGCACTATTTCTGTGCGTTGTAGGCATTCCGATTGGATTGCTGTTGGGATATGGTTTCGGTGCATCTCTGACGCCAGTCGTAATGGCACGAACCACTTTTGGTGTCGGCGTTTCCACCGTCAGCACTTCACCGTTGATTTTCTTTGCGTCTGCTCTGTTTGCGCTAATTACAGTTTTGCTCTCCTGTTCCCGTCCGGGTAAGATTGCTGCAAAAGTTTCTCCAGTAGAAGCAACAAAGTACACTGAAATTGTAAGGAGCAAAAAGAAACACTGTACTACCCATGGCGCAAAAGTACATCAAATGGCTTTTGCTAATTTGGGGCGAAATAAAAGAAAGACTATCCTTGTGGTTATCTCTCTTTCGCTTTCCGTGGTGCTTCTCAATATTCTGGTCACTTTTACCGGGGGCTTTGATATGGAAAAGTATCTTGCAAAACAGACCTGTGCGGACTTTATTGTAAGCTCTACGGACTATTTTCGTTATAGTCGCTCTGGCAGCTTTATCTCTCAGGAACAAATTGAGCAAATTGAAACCAATATTTCTCCGTCCCTTTCTGGGTGTGGTTACAAGCTGACGGGCTATAAGCCATATGGCTGGATGAGTGAGGAACGCTGGCTACAGGACATGATGCACTATACATCCGAGGAAAATGCAAAAGCCCTCTTGGAACAGCAAAATCGTCGTGATGATCTTGTGAGCCAGCGTGCATTGATCGAAGGTTTGGATGAATCTCTGTTTGAGAAACTAACTGTGGTTGAGGGCGACATATCCCCTATGTTCCAAGAGGATTCAAAAGCAATCGCTGTAGTAGTCCTTACAGATGATTATGGCAACGTAAGTAATCTTGATTTTTACCCGCCTGTAGGTTCTATTCAGACCATAACCTATATTGATGACGGGCATGATATTGACAGCCGTACCGGAAACCTTTGCGATGAAAACACGCCATCGAAATATATACAGTTTCAGATTTCAGAAAGCCATGATGTAGAATATACAGTATGTGCTTATGTCACAGTGCCACACTCTATGAGTTTCCGCTATTATACAACAGGCTACAGTTTTGTGCTTCCTATCGAAAAGCTAAATAATGACAGCCAGCATGAGAGTATCCCGATGTTTTATCTGTTCGATACTCCTGATGATAAGGCAGAAGCATCTGCGGAGAATTATCTTACTGATTTGACTGCGAATGACTTGTCCGAATTGATGTATGAAAGCAAAGCAACACTCCGAGCCGAATTTGAAGACTTTCAGAATATGTTTCTGCTGTTGGGCGGATTGCTCTGTGCCATCATTGGACTTGTGGGTGTTCTAAATTTCTCCAACGCCATGATGACCGGTATCCTTTCCCGCCGCCGTGAATTTGCTGTGCTTCAGGCTGTAGGAATGACGAACCGGCAGCTCAAAACCATGCTGATCTACGAGGGGTTGTTTTACGCAATGTCTTCCGTAGCGGCGGCCTTTATTCTGTCGCTGGCGGTGGGACCTCTTGCGGGAAAAATGCTGGGCAGTATGTTCTGGTTCTTTGAGTATCGATTCACCATTCTGCCTGTCCTGCTGACAATTCCGGTATTTCTTCTGCTGGGTTGGCTGATTCCTTGCATGATGTATGACAACGCAGCGAAATGCAGCGTTGTAGAGCAATTAAGGGATGCTCAATAACTGTTAAGCAAAAAACGGCCCTCTGCCAATGAAAAGGCAGAGGGCTGAGTTTTAATCTAAGGGTTTACATTCAGTTACAGTTTTTAGATAATTTCGGGATCACCGTTCAATATCAAGTCTGCATATCCAATCGGATCATTGTAGATCAGATAGTCCAATTCTGACCGCTGATACATATTGTCGGCGACCCCATTCTCCACGGCGATGGTATCAATGACAATCATGCTGCCATCTAAGAATTTCAGTTCCACACAGGCATTATCCATGTTGAACTCACAAGAAATCAATCTATCCATTAGAAACCTCCATTCTATGGGATGTTAGATCATCCCAAAATATTTGAATGCTTCTCGGATTGCTTTCTCTTTTTCCGGCGGACACTGTGGCTGTCTGGCAGTCTCCGCTCCCGCTCCGGTCGGCGCAGAACAGAGATCCACCGAACCTCTTGCGCCCTCGGACTTCGGCAGATTATAGTTCTTACCGACCCCAATCCCACATTTCCGCTTAATTTATGAGATATACAGGTTGGATACCTTTAACCCACTATGCTCCAGCACATAGTCCTTGATCTGGGTGTAGGTTGCCCCATCCTGAAATTCGGACATATCCATATCTTCCAAAGAGAACTCAACCCGAATCTTTTTCGAGTCGACCTCACCCTTGGAAAGCAAGACAACCGTCTCCACTATGCCATTACTGTCTCTTTGAAACACAGATATCCTCCAGATTCTGCGCGCTCTCCGGTCCAATGGGTCTGCCGCCTGTGGTAATACCCCATCCGGCACGGATCTTGATGATATCGTCGATCTGTCCCTGGGACAACAACGTCTTCTTCCCTAAGATGAAGTTGTTCATCATCAGGATCTTCGCATAATATTCCGTGGTCTCCATGCGGTAATAAGCCTGCATGAGATTGTCACCCCAGGTCAGCGCGCCATGGTTTGCTAACAGTACTGCATTGTATTCCCGGCAGTAGGGTGCCACCGCTTCCGGCACTTCCTCTGTGCCGGGCAGAGCAAAATGCACTAGCGGCACACAGCCCAAGGACAGTACCCCTTCCATCAGCACCGGTTCTTCCAGACTGATGCCCGCACAGGCAAACGCCGTCGCCGTCAGAGGATGTGCATGTACCACGCCTTGTACTTTCTGGTTTTCTTTGAATACTCTGAGATGCATCTTGATCTCACTGGAAGGCTTGTGCGTTCCCTCCAACACATTCCCGTCCAGATCCAGCTTCACCAGCATATCCTCTGTCATAAATCCCTTAGAAACTCCCGTTGGTGTTGCCCAGATCTCATTATCTCCGACTTTACAGGAGATATTCCCGTCGTTCGCTGCCACAAAGCCGCCCTGATACATTCTGCGGCCTACCTCTAAGATCATCTGTTTTGCCTGTGCATCTGATATATATTCCATACTAATCTCCATTCCGCAGACGATTCCTTCCGTCGGAGGAATCCTCCTTTTCCGTTCCGGCATGCAATAATATATTACCTTATTGCCCTTCTCCTTGTCCAGCTGATATTCCCAATAATCTTTTATGCATGCTTCCTAACATATTCTTTCGTAACTAATTATCTTTCCCTAGGTATCGTACCACATTTCTATTCTATTTTATGATACTAAAATACTTATGACCCGCCCCGATATGAGCATAAAAGTGGGATGATAATCCCTCGATATGCGAGTAGAGGGTAGGGTGCCATGTGCCAGTGGCACATGTTTAGCACGGACCGAAGAGGAATGAAATATCTTCTCATGTCTATACAAAAAAACGTCAAAATGCTATAATTAAATTTAAATCATTTTGCCAACACATACGAAGGAAGCATAGCACTATGACACGGAAGAAAGTTAAATTTTCTCATACCAAATGGCTGCTGCCGTTATGGATACTTCTTATCGGCAGTATTGTCTTATATATGATCGCTCATGCGGTACAGCAGGACGACTCCAGGCACATCCGCACTCTTGCGGAACTAAATGCTGTAACCTACGGTGATAACATGATCGCAGATCTGAATGCCGGTATCAATATCACGGATACACTGGAGCAGATTCTGATCAGTACGGACGGCAGAATCGACAAATTTGATATCATTGCGGACAGAATGATGGCAGATTACGTCCGGAGCATCCAAGTGGCTCCCGGGGGCATCGTAACAGATATCTATCCCGCCGAAGGCAACGAAGCAGGTAAAATAGACCTGATCCATGACAAATACCGCGGAGAGACTGTAAAATACAGCATTGCCAATGATGCGCTTATCATACATGGTCCTTTTGAGCTGGAGCAGGGAGGACACGTTCTTTCAATCCGTAATCCAGTTTTTTTACAGGATGAGAAGGGTACTCCCTATTTTTGGGGCATGACTATGGTTATCATCAAGGTTCCTGATATTTTTCAGCATTCCGCTGATGCCTTAACCAATTTCGGTTATCAATACCGGCTATCGAAGACCATCTCACCTCTGACCGATGAATATACTGTGGTAGACCAGTCGGAGGAGACTCTGATGGATCCCGTCTCTTATGATTTTACTCTGGGTGGATGTAACTGGAGGCTGGAAATCATGCCCACCGGTGGCTGGAAGAATGGCACACTTTTACAACTGATAGTATTATGTGGCATTACAGTGATCCTACTACTGATGGTTCTAACGATATCTATACTACTCGTTGACGAGCAACGCAAAAAATTTCGCAGACTCTCCCTGACGGATTCTATGACCGGTCTCTTAAATCGTAACGGATTTAATTTGCAACTGGAGGAGTATCTGGAGGGAAACAAGCAGAAAAACTGTGTCGGTATATTACTTGACGTGGATAATTTTAAATTTATCAATGATGTCTATGGTCATACTATCGGTGATCAGGTTCTATTGCAGCTTTCACAATCCTTAGTGCAGGCTTTTCCGGATAATTCCATTATTGCCAGAAATGGCGGTGATGAGTTCTGTATTATCCTGAAGGATTGCAGTGCAGAAGAGGCTGCCCCAATGATAGACGCTTTCAGCAAGACTTCCCGCTCTTTTTCAGCCAAAGGCGTCGAACACAATTACAGCATTTCCCTGGGCTATGCGGAATACCCCGCCAACGCAGAAAAAGTCTCTGACATTCTCCGTTATGCCGACATTGCACTCTATGAGGTAAAATTACAGGGAAAACATGGTGCTCTGGCCTACCGGCCGGATTTCCACAATTCGAAACGGACACAGCTTGGTTTTTCATTATCGGATATTTCTGACAACCTGCCGGGTGCCTTTTTCATCTACCGGGCCGAAAAGGAGGATGAACGCATCCTGTATGCTAATCAGGAAATGCTTCAGCTGACAGGATGTACGGATCTGGATGATTTTATGCATTTTACGAAACATCAATTCCGTAATCTGGTGCATCCTGAAGATCTGACACAGGTAGAAGAAAGCATCTGGCAGCAGATAGAATCCGGCATGAACGGATACAATGATTATGTCAAATACCGACTTGCTGTCAAAGATGGAACTTATAAGACGGTTCTGGATTATGGGCGTATCGTGGAGAGTGAACATTATGGCTCGGTTTTCTATGTATTGGTAGTGGACTGCGAATTTATCAAAACACACTACGATGATTAATCATAAAAATAAAAGAATAACAAACTTTCCTCCGGGGCATACTGGTTCCGGAGGAATTTTTATATGAAAGATCAGATTAAGTCTTACTTACAACGTTTGAATCACGGAGAAACTCTGGAAAGTGTCCAGGCGGATTTCGTCCGGGAATGTAAGGATGTGGATCCTGCCGCAATTATGCAGGCCGAGCAGGAGCTGCTGCGGGAGGGTACTTCCATCGAAGAATTGCAGCGGCTCTGTGATGTGCATTCCGCCCTGTTCCATGGTTCCACGACAGAAGAAAAAACTTCCAATGCCGAAAAAACAACAGCCCATTTTCCAGATGCCCAGAAATTGCACGCTAAGGACATACAGGACCAACGGCTCTCCGCTGCTGCCGCCCTGATCCAGATCTCCGGGCATCCCCTGCAGACTTTTACGCTGGAAAATGCAGCACTGGAAAAGCTGATTGCCCGCGCGAAGCAGGTTCTGGAAAATGGAACAATAGATGACGGATCATTAAATGAGCTGCGCCAGATCGCTATCCACTATGCCAGAAAGGGAGACTTACTTTATCCACATTTGAAGGTGCAATATGGGATCAGCGGTCCCTCTGCAGTCATGTGGACAGTGGATGATGAGATCCGGGATGAACTGAATGCCCTTGCAAAACAAAAACACCAAAAAGAAACCGATGCATGGAAACAACGTTTGAAAGCCGTATTATCCCGCATGGAAGAAATGATCTACAAGGAATCCAATATCCTCTTCCCCAACTGCGCACTGAATTTCTCGGAGGAGGAATGGTATCACATCTACCGGGATGCCAAAGATTATGCGGAATGCTTCGGTATCCGGGGTGACAGTTGGGAGGCTGCGGAAGCACATCTGGCTGACACTGCCTCTACGGTTGGCACCATGTCTGCGGAACATGCTTTTGCAGATGGTGAGACCAGAATCCACCTTCCCGGCGGCAGTCTGACCCTGTCACAACTGACCGCCATGTTGAATACGATTCCTTTGGAGATTACCTTCGTAGACATCGATAATGTCAATCGTTATTTCAACGAAGGTCCCAAGGTATTCAAGCGTCCCGGTATGGCATTGGGCCGGGAGGTCTTCACCTGTCATCCGCCTAAAATCGAAGAACGGGTTCGCCGCATTATCGGAGAATTCCGCACAGGGAATCTAGACCAGGTACCGGTCTGGATGGACAAGGGCGGCCGGACTTTTCTCGTGACCTATTATGCCGTCCGGGATAAAAACGAACAATATCTTGGTACACTGGAGCTGGTACAGGATATGGAATTTGCAAAAGAGCACTTCCGCTAGGACAGTGCTCTTTTTACCGAACATAATGTAGTCATCCGGCTCTTTTGATCTCTTTTTTCGTTATAGTTTTTAATCCCTATATTCCAGTCCAAAATAATCCATGTATACCTTAAATCTATCCTGGGCAGTCAGACAGGTATCCATAAGATATCCCTGTTCGTTCTTCCATTCCTTCAGACCCCGATAGTAGAATTCCTTTATATCATCCTCGATAATAAAAGGGGTAATTCCATTACGGAGGCACTCCTTAAACATAATTAATCTTCCAACACGGCCATTTCCATCCTGAAAAGGATGTATCTTCTCAAATTCATAATGAAATTGTATTATTTCCCTCAACGTCTTTTGTTTTGAAAGATTATATCTACTTAATAAATTCCGCATTTCTCCGGGTACATCGGCGGGCTTTGCGGTTGCGCTTCCTCCGACCTCATTTTCAAAACGTTTATATTCACCAACAGCAAACCACGTTTTTCTACTATCTGACGTTCCTGATTTCAAAATATAATGTAACTGTTTAATAAATGCCTCACTCAGGGGATAGTTTGCTAACTCTATTATTTGATCAATGCATCGGAAATGATTGGCTGTTTCAACAATGTCATCCACATTCACAACTTCATCCTGAATTCCAATGGTATTCGTTTCAAAAATATATCTGGTTTGATCATGGGTCAAACGACTGCCTTCCATATGATTCGAATTATATGTCAGTTCGATCTGAACCTTATGGTAGATTCCTCCCGGTATTCCTGCTTCCTTTTCCATTTTTAATCTGGTCAAAAGATCATTTGCTATTTTTTCCGCTCGTTTCTTTCTGACCGGCTTTACGGCATCCTCCGGAATCCTCCATGTTTTCCCATCAAGAATTACACCCGGAATTTTTCCATGGGCGCAATAATTTCTTACACTTCTTTCTGATAAATTCCATTTTGCAGCTATTTCATTTACATTTACATATTTCATACACAACCTCCGCAAAACTACTCACCGGAAATATTATATCATTATCGGCAATATATCTCAAACTTTTTTCTTTTATATTTCATTTGTATTTTGCCGATAAGAGTCGCTTAATTCTTTCTGTGCTTCCTCTACGTAAATGCGTGCGTTTTCCAGATTCCACCGGATCTCTTCTTCTGTAACAGCACGTTTTACTTTTCCGGGATTGCCGATGACCAATGAATTATCCGGAATCTCCACGTTCTGTGTCACCAGCGCTCTGGCACCGATGATGCAGTTTTTCCCGATCTTACAGCCATTCATCAGAATGGCTCCCATACCAATCATGGTATTATCGCCGATCTTACAGCCGTGGATGATCGCACCGTGTCCTATGGTCACATGGTCTCCGATCTTCACCGAATATCCACTGCCCAGATGCACTACCGCATTGTCCTGAATATTGCTCTCTTTGCCGATGACAATGGAGTCCCGGTCGCCCCGGACCACCGCATTGTACCAGATTCCACTGTTTTCTCCGATCGTCACATCTCCCAACACCACCGCACCGGGAGCTATAAATGCTGTATCATGGATCTGCATATATATTTTCTCCTCTGTTCTATCTATATTTATTATGCTACTCTTCCTTACAAAGTGCAGTTTACCACATTTTTCCTAACCATATAAACCTTATATTTTATTTTTTTTCCTACCAAAAAGGAGACACTATAAATGTCCCCTTTTGTTACAATCTTTACAGACAGTCTCCTGTCTGGCATTGTATCTCATATTCTATTCTGCTCATTCGCAGTAAAATGAGTCCCTGTATCCCGGCGCTGTAATATTTGATTCCATGCTCTGCAGCATACTCTGCCAAAAGTGCATTTCCAATATCCTCCGCATCCGTGATAATGGCATTCGGCTGTACTGTTTGCAGCCACTTTTGTCCATTTGAGGTATAGGTGCCGTGATGATTCGATTTCATTACATCTGCTTTCAGAAGATCACCATATTGCTCTGCCAGTTTTTCTTCCATCTCTATATACAAGTCTCCACCGGTGAGATATTTTGATCTTCCATAGACAAATTTCATCAAAATAGATACATTGTTCACGCTCTCATCATTTCCGACACATTTCTCCAGATCCTCAGTCGTCGGATGATATGCGGTTATACGTACATCCCCTACCGTCCACTGATATCCCGCCAGGACATTTTCATAAACATGTGTCCCTTTCTGCTTAAGATATTCCTCAAATAAGGGCTCCTGCTTACTGGATGCTATATAGGAGCTCCGATAACAGGCATCAATCCCTCCTCCATGCTCATACAGATATTGTGCCACAGCCAGGGCTCCTCCTGCATGATCATCATGCGCATGAGACAATACAAAATAATCCAGATGATGCAGTCCCAGATCATCCAACAATGAAATAATATGCTCACTGCAGGCAATGTAACCGGCATCTATCATCATTGTTTTGCCATTCGGGAATACCACAAGCGTACAATCTCCGCATTTTGCCCGGATTCCCGCCTCTGTCAGATCCGGTGTGAGAAAATACAGATTACCGTCTCCGCCGTAAGACAACGCTTTTTTTACACAATAAACCATCTCTTCATAGTGATCTGCAACCGAATTATCATTAGTCTTTTGGTATCCTGCAGGTTCTTCCTTCAGGCATCTTCGTTCCGCTGCCAGAAGATATTGATTATCGGATGCGGTTCCACTGATCAGAATTTTCTCCCACTGTGCCTCCGTTCCATGATAAATAACCGTATGAAGAGCCTCATCTTTCGCAAACGCTCTCATATCAATATTTTTCAGGCTGACAGGCAATTCCACCTTCTCCAGTGCCGAACAATTATGAAACGCCTTCGCACAGATAATGCATATTCCTTCCGGCAATTTTACATCCCTTAATGCGGTACATCCGCGGAAGCTATACACCCCGAGATAGACAAGCGTCTCCGGCAGTTCTACTTCCTTCAGTGAAGTACAATTCTGAAAAGCACAATCTCCCACGCTCTCCATTCCCACACAAATTCTGACCCGGCGGATTTCATCTCTGATTTCTTCCCATGGTCTCTCTTGATGTTCCGCCCAGTTCTGCATCTTTCCGGTCCCTGTAATCGTCAGGCATCCTGTTTCCTGCGTGAAACTCCATTCTACATTATTCAATTTTTCATTCATATTCTTCCTCGTATCCGAAGCGTTACAGCTTCAGTTTCCATACAAACTTGTTTCTCTCCAAAGGATAAATACTTTCCGATATTTCAATAATCTGTCCCTCTTCATTCCTGGTAACAGAAGAAATCAGCATCGCAAGAGCATTTTCCTTCATTCCCATCAGATGACTCTCTCTGCTCTCCAGCGGACGGGCCGTCATTTCTTTTTCCAGACTGAATCGATTCTTGGAATGATCATTGAGTGCCTTCGTCAGAGATGCTTTGGTAAAATCATAGTCAAACAAAAATGCATCACTCTCCGGCATATAGGACGTTGTCAATACAATCGGTCCTTTGTCAAAAGAATCCTTTACGTATCTGAGACGGCTCAGTTTAATGACTCTGCTGTCACCGTTTTCGAACTTTTTCGCCAGTTCCTCCGTCATCTCCATATAACGGAATTCCAGCACTTCCGTCTCTACCTCAATGCCCCGGCGAAACATTTCATTAAAAAAGCTCTCAATAAATACCGTCGTATCCTCCAATACGCGTGGTGCTGTAACAAAGGTACCTTTTCTCTTAACTCTTTTCAGATGTCCATCCTGCACCATCCGCAGCATTGCCGTACGCACTGTGGAACGACTGACACCAAATTGTTCACAAAGCTCCACTTCTTTCGGAATTTTATAACCGATCGGCCATTCTCCCGTATGAATCTTGTTCATGATATATTCTTCAATCTCTGAATATCTGGCTGCCATATTTCCCCCTATTAACACTTTCCTTTTCGTTTTCTGTGTTTTTGTTATTCAATCTCATTATGATATTACATATTACTAACAGTATAGCGAATTTGGGAATTTAATGTCAATAATCGAGCGTACTAATATGTACGAATTTCAAAAATTCTTGCAAAATGGATACCGTAAGCACGGTGAACCGTCACCTTTATGGTATCACAAATTACATTTCCCAGCGGAATTCTGTTCAATCGCTGATAATTGTCATGTATTTCCTTGCAAAATACTTCTTTTCCTTCTCTGAAAGCACGCACATCATAATCCCGTACAAGTTCATCCGGCAGTCCCTTTACCTGTCGGTTCCGTACATTTCTTGTAAGAGATGGCATGATCTCTTTTGTCAGGTTCGTATCAAATGTCAGCTGAATCTGATGTAGCACCAGTTTCCCGTCATAGGTAAGGGTTATTTCGGCACCCTGTTCTCCTATCGGTGCCTCCCAGCAGTTACTTTCTTCCTGCTCCTGTCTGGCAATTCCGTTCAATACTTTCCATGGTTCATTTCCATGTGTATATCCGGATGCAGCTACCTTAGCTGACTTTGCATAATCAGCCGGATCCCGGTTACGGACTCCCGGAATATAGCAATCATCCCGCAAAAGCTCCTGTTGTAGTTCTTCCATATGTTCCCCGATCTGTCTGGGGGTACAGCCATATCTGACAGCCATTGCTGCTGCCGTGCCTACCGCCTGTCCTCCCACAGCGCAGGTTCCCATAACTCTCGTTGATCCAAATGCCATTTTTGTAGTACTGATGTCACGTCCCGCCAGCATTACATTTTCCAGATCCTTTGCATAATAGCATCTCCATGGTATTGTATAACAACCGTTGAAATTCAGGATCTGTGAAGGAATCTTATCCGTATCCAGAAGTCCCCTGCGCACATGCTGATCCATCTGCCAGCCACCATAAGCTACTGCGTCCGGGAATATCCTGTTGGCTAGTACATCCTTTTCATTCAACAGATAGTCTCCTTCGATTCTTCTGCTTTCACGATATCCCGGCACGAATCCAACCCAATCCAGCTCCAGATTTTCCACACCGTGGTTTCCCACATTTTTCAGATGATCCCATACGCCGTACACACATTTCAGCAATTCATCACGGATTTTCTCACCGTCACGGATAATATCTTCATCCTCACCACCCAGTTCAATCCACCAATATCCGGAGTCCACATTGGAAAAGTGTGGCAGTCTCCCGCTTCCTTCTTCGAATTTGGTCAGCTTACCGCCTTCCATATGGGAGGCAATACTGTTCGCATGTTCCCGGTATTTCAAATCTTCCTCCGTGTAATGGTTTGCCCATTCCGGACACACAAATTTTACCGGCTCTCCACGGTCCACAGCGGAAAACAACAAAGTGTTTCCCATCGTATCGCTGTTCGGTTCTTCCGGAGCATCGGGTTCCTTAAATTCGTCTCTTCCTTCACTGCCCATACGCCCCGTCGCACCGCACATGGTAGCTAAGGTACCGTGCCCTGTGGCATCGACAAAGATGTCTCCGTAGATGGTAAACTCGGTTTCCGTACTGTTCTGATGACAGACTACGGCCTTTATTTTTTTCCCTTCCAGGATCACGTCATCCATATTCGTATTCAGAAAGGATTCCAGATTTTCCTGAAAATGCACTTTTTCCCAGATGACGGAATCAAATACCGGAAAAGATGCATAGGGATTTCTGCGTTTGTTTGCCAGCAGAATCTCCAGCAGGATTCCTGTCTCTCCAAGATTTTTTTTGGCACCGTGGGAGTTGGCTCCCACAATGTGCATACGGATCTCCGAGCTGGCATTGCCACCGAACATAGAACGATTCTGTATAATTGCCGTTTTGGCCCCTTTTCTGGCGGAAGCGATTGCTGCACAGACACCGGACAGGCCGCCTCCCACCACTACAACTTCATATTTTCTGGTTTCACTGTGAATTGACATATTATTCTCTTTATTTTCTCCTTTATAACAATATAGCAGGAAAAGAGTTTTCTCCTGTCCTGCCACACTGTGTCTGTCATTTTCAATTTATTATCCCTTAACCGCACCTACAGACAATCCCTTCAGGAAGAACTTCTGTCCGAACAGGAATACGATAAATACCGGCACAACCGCCATACAACAGGCCGCCATTGTCAGGTTATACTGTGTTACCTCTGTACCGACAAACTGGTTCAAAGCCAGAGGAATCGTCCATTTCTTCCAGTTGGAGATAAATACCAGAGGATCCAGGTAGCTGTTCCATGCATCCAGGAACTGTACTGTCGCCGTCGCCGCTATCGTCGGCTTGACAAGTGGCAGCATAACCTGTGCAAAGGCTCTATATTCACCGGCTCCATCAATTCTGGCAGCTTCCCGCAGTTCATCCGGAGTACTTAAGAAGGACTGCCTGAGCATAAAGGTGGAAGATACCGCTATGATCTTCGGTACGATCAATGACAAATGGGTATTCATCCATCCCAGCTGCATAAACATTATGAATCTGGGAATCAGTGTCAGCTGTGAAGGCACCATCATCTGCGCCAGATATACAATGAACAATACATTGGAGCCCTTGAATTTCAACTTGGCAAATGCATATCCGGCAAGTGTTGCGGAAGTAATTGCCACTACCGTACTGATTACAGCTACCTTGATAGAGTTAAAATAAGCCAGACCGAAATGATAATTTGTGGAGCTGGTCGTTCCTATGCTTAATACTCTCTTATAGTTATCCGGGTAAAAATACTTCGGGATCCACTCAATAGGGATCTTCATAACATCCGCTTCTGTCTTGAAAGATGCTGAGATCATCCAGACAAAAGGAACAATCATAACCAATGTAACCAGAATAATTACAATGGTAATCAATACTCTGGCTACCTTTTTGGAAACAGGTACATTCTTCCTCATCTTAATCCCTAGCCTTTCTCTTCTTTATTGTTATGTACCCACTGGATAATGGTCACAATAAGCAGCATCACAAACAGAATTACGGCAATTGCCGAAGCATAACCCATCTTATAATACTTAAATGCTGATGTATAAATATAATAAACCAGTGTGTAGGTAGAGCTTCCGGGACCACCGCCTGTCATAACGTTCGTATATCCAAATACTTTAAAGCTGGATATAATACCTGTAATTGTCAGGAAAAAAGTCGTAGGCTTCAACAGCGGAACCGTTAATTTGAAAAATTTCTGAATAGAATTCGCTCCGTCAATCTCAGCAGCCTCATACAAATCTCTCGGAAGTCCGGTGATTGCGGCGCTGTACATAAATACGCGGTATCCCAGGCTTGCCCAGATTACGACCAGCATGATCGCGGGAAGTGCCCATTCATAGCTTGCCAGGAATCGGGGAGGATCCTGCCATCCGAGAGCCCTCATCAATTGTGTAAAGGGTCCGTATTTAGAATACAACGCCATCCATACAACGGAAATTGCCACAATATTACAGATATGCGGCATATACATAGCGACACGTACCACACCCGCTATTTTCTTATGACAAAATTCATCAATCAGTACCGCCATTATAATTGCCAGGAAAAGTCCTATGGGCACGGTTACGACGGTGAAGATCAATGTATTTTTCAAAGATGCAAGGAACCATTCATCCTTCCACAGATTGATAAAGTTTGTCAGTCCGATGAAATTCCAGTTGCCGAGTCCTTGAGAGAAATTCCAGTCAGTCAGGCTTACATATAAAGAAATTATCAGCGGAATCAGACTGAAACATATTACACCTATCAGACTCGGTGCCAAAAAGGAATATGCAACCAGGTTCTGATGCAATATTTTTCGTCTTTCTCCTTTAGTCTTCTTTTTCTTGCTCTTCATTTGCTTTATCCCTCTTTTGTTCGTTTCAGAGCAGGGGACGGTTCGCCTGTGAAAACGACCGCCCCTTCCCACTGCTGTTTTTATTTTTTTACTTCTGACTGCTTAATTCGGTCTGGATCAGTTCGTTACCTCTCTTCTCCATGTTCTGAACGGTCTGATCTACAGACTGTTTTCCATAGCACATAGCATCAAACTCTTCGAACCAGGCAGAACTGATTTCAGAGGAAGCATGTCCTTTAATAGCGGCAACACCCTGCGTAGTATCGAGAGACAGATAGTTCTCCATGGAATCCATATCAATGGAGCCCTGTGCCTTCTGCTTCAGCACGCTCAATACTTCATCCTTATTAACACCATTCCACAGAGGGATTCTTCCGCCCTGTACCAGAGGGGACATACCACCCTTTAAATACCACATTGCAAACTCAAAGCTTGCTTCCGGATACTTTGTATTTGCTGAAATGCTCAGCAGGTCTCCTGCACCGGTAGTACCGATCTGCTTACGATAAAATTCGGTGTTGTATTTCTCATCATCGGGAACGGGTGCTGGTACCAGTGCAGTCATGAAATCATGAGGATAATTCTCCTGATCCATACACAGTCTCATCTGTGCTACACCAAGCATGATGGCACATTTACCCTGAAGGAACGTATTGGCAACGCTGATATCCTCGGAGAATTCATCTTCGATGGGAATCGCATAACCCTTATCCAGCGTCTCTTTTACAAGGTTAAGACCTGCACGATATACATCATTATCGAAGTTCACCTCTGTACCTTCTTCATTCTTGTAAATCTGATTTGCACCCAGTACACCGTCTAATGCATACAGAATACTCTTACCGCTCTGCTTACGTGCCCAGCATACTCCGTATACCTTATCCTGGCCCTCGCCATGTGTCAGCTTCTCGGCATCCGCAAGGAATTCGGAATAGGTCCATCCATCATAAGGAATATCCAGTCCTGCTTCCTTAAACATATCTTCATTGATCAGAATCCATCTTGAGTTCTCGTATTTGGTAGGGAATCCATATACGGCACCATCATCGTAGTGATACTCTGCCATATTTGCCACACCCAGCTCATCATCCAGATTGAATCCGATATCATTGAGCATACCGGACATATCCAGCAGCAGGTTGGAGTCTACACGCTTGTCCATTTTGGTACGTCCGCCATAGCCAATGAACAGATCGACATCACCACCGCCCATTAAGTAGGTCTCCAACTGAAGGTTACCGTTATCATCATTTACATATCTTACATATTCTACCTGAAGTCCTTTGTCTTTGTACTCCTCATTGAAGTTGGCACACAGATCATCATATCCGTACTCCGGCTGAACACCACCCCAGAAATGAAGTGTGATCGTCTTTCCGTCTTCCGTGCCATACCATTCCTTCTCGGCTTCCGTGGTTTCCGCTGCTTCGGTTCCTACGGCTGCTGTAGTATCTTTTGCTTCTGTAGATGCATTTGTGTCTGTATCTGCTTGTCCACATCCTGCCAGACAGGTACCCAACATTGCCATTGTCAATGCAAGTGCGATTTTCCTCTTCATAATTGTAATCCTCCTACATTTTAGTTTTCTATGGTTAACCTGAGTTTTTCTCAGGAATACACCCTTACTTCATAAATATGTACGTCTTTTTCCCCATTGGTGGTATGAATCGTAATGGTTACTTTATCACATTCCGTAGGCTCAAAGGTTACAACATTCTGTCTCTGGTCATTTTCTGTCACTTTCTGTTCTGCCATCTTCTGTTCTCCCCGCCAGAGTGTCACAGTGTAATCTTTTACCAATTCGGGAGGTACTCCTATCCTCTGCTGGAGCTGACGTTTCTTCGATAAAGTAATCTTGATCGGATAATTAAAGTTGGAATCAAACGTCAGTCTGACCTGGGATACTTTTTTCACCGAGGCAAGCTTTAAGGTTAACGTCTCTCCTTCCGGGCTTATGCCATCGGAGCTCCACATATTTCGAATTCCGTTTTCATCTCTGGACACTCCGTTGATCACTTTCTCCGGAGCGAACCCTTCTCTGGCAGAGGTTGCACTGATCTGCGCGGTTCTCGCCAGATCCTGCGGATCGGTGTTTCGATAACCCGGAATATAACAGTCATCCTTCAGCAGAAGCTGTTGCAATTCCTCCATGTGCTCCGGCATATCTTTCGGCCCGCAGTGATATTTGATGCAAAGTGCCGCTGCGGTTCCCGCTGCCTGTCCTCCTATGGCACAGGTTCCCATAACTCTTGTGGATCCCATTGCCATTTTGGTAGCACTGATATTTCGTCCCGCCATCATCATATTGGGAATATTTCTGGAGCAATATGACCGGTACGGAATCGTATAGGCTCCGTCAAAGCTGACAACTCTGGAAGGAAGTTCATCAAAATCATATAGACCTCCGGGAGTATGGATATCCATCGCCCAGCCGCCGTATGCCACTGCATCCTCAAATACTTTATTGGACAAAATATCATTTTCGGTTAATATATAATCTCCAACCAAACGTCTGCTCTCTCTGACACCGGGCAGCATACCGACCCATTCCAGATCATAGTTCTCGGCTCCATGGTCACCACCGTTTTTCAGATGATCCCATACCCCATAGATACAAGACACCAACTCATCACGGATTTCTTCATACTCATCTATGATATCTTCTGTCTTGCCGGGAAGCTCGATCCACCAGTATCCATAGTCCACAGAGGAGGTACTGTAGGAGGTCATACGTAAGTATGCCTTATCCACATCTCCCTTTGTCTTAGCTTCGTGCACGGCAGAGTGTGTTCTGTATTTGAGTTCCTCTTCCGTAAAATGTCTGGCGATCTTCGGTCGTTTAAAATTCACCGAATGTCCTCTGTCCACCGCCTTGAATAACAGCGTATTTCCCATACGGTCATTGTTGGCCTGTTCCGGCGCATCCGGTTCATTGAATTCTGCCCTTCCCTCGCTGCCGGTACGATATTCCGCTCCTGCATAATATCCCAGGGTCGCATTGCCGGTACAGTCAATAAATATGTTCCCTCTGATCTGCCAATGTGTCTCTGTCGTGAGCTGGTATGCGTCGATTTCACGGATCTCATTGCCTTCCATCCGGCAATCCTCCATCGCGGTATTCAGATACACTGTCAGATGTGGCTGACTCTTCACTGCGGTAAATAATACCATATCCCAGATCGAATAATTAAAATAATCATTTCTGCTCTTGTTGTCAAGCATGATTTCATGGAGAATTCCGCTCTCTTCAAGCTCCGGTTTCGCAAGATTCTCGGATGCTCCGCAGATATGCATTCGGATTTCACTGGATGCATTTCCTCCCAGTACATGTCTGTCATGCACCAACGCTGTCCTGGCTCCGTGTCTTGCAGATGCAAGTGCCGCACAGATGCCAGCCATTCCACCACCGATTACTACAACATCATATTCAGCTTTTTTAACTTTTCTGTTCTTTGACATTTCGTTCACCTTTTATGTTGTAACTTATGTCTATATAATATGCTTATGCATGTAATATGTCAATACATATTTTAAAATTTATGCTATAAATGTCTGTAATATTTAGTGACATAATAGGAAAATTGCCTTTTTTCTGCATTAAAACCATACAAATATACTTCAAATTATACTTCTTCCAGATAATGAACACCCTCTATCTGACTCACTTCCGACAAAACCTCTGCATGATTTCTTCTTTTCTTCAGATCCATCATCATTGTAAGGACAATATCGGATCCCTTTAAGGTCTTATCTCTCTTTTTCTCCACAGAACTCAGCTCATATCCACACTCATTGATATAGTCATAGACTCCCCTTGTCATTGACTTATCAATTTCCATATACAGACCAATGTAACGATTGTACTGCTCCTGCACACGACTGACTCTGGCAATTCCGAACATTGTGACAATGATCAGTGCAAACATCATCAGACTGACCTCCAGCATTCCGGATCCCAACATAATTCCAAGGGTTGCCGTTGTCCACAATCCGGCAGCCGTTGTCAGTCCTCTGACCTGATTTTTCCCGGTAATAATGATGGTTCCCACCCCCAGAAAGCCAATACCGCTGACCACGCCGGCTGGGATACGTCCCATATCTGTGCTTCCGACGCCCAGGGCTGTCCCAAGATAGATATTGACGACAGCGGAAGCCGCCGCTCCAAGACACACTAATGCAAATGTCCGCATTCCTGCCGGATGATGTTTCGTTGCTCTCTCCAGTCCAATCACGCACCCCAGTACAGCCGCTAATAGCAATCGCAAGGCTATGGCTCCATTCGTAAATTCCGCAAAATAATTTGCAAAGTTCTGCATATGTATTTCTCCTTTCATACTTTCATATAAGAAAGGCCGGCATAGTCTCTTGTCGCAAACTGTACCGGCCTTCGTTATCCTTTAAAATATCTGCTGTTTTACAGCGCTTTTTTATTACAAAATTACAGATTCAGAAGATATTCTCCCAGCGCATAAGAGAAATCTACCAGGTACGGCTGTACCTCCTTGGGATACATACTGGTAAGATGATGTGTTTCAAAAGCAAAACATTCCTGATAATCAATATCCCGCAGAGCCTGCACTACCTCTTTCCAGGGAATCGTTCCGTTGAACGGTGAGAAATGCTCGTCCTTGATACCGTAATTATCGTTAATATGGGTAGCCTTCAGATGAGATCCTACCTGACGGATCATATCGGGAACATTCAGACCCACCATATTTGCATGACCGGTATCAATACATATCTGTACATTCGGATTGTCAATGACATCAATCAGCTCCAGCAGTTCTTCCGCACAGCTGCCGTAATGGGTAGGCTTTGTCATATTTTCGATAGCCATTCCCACATGATGATCCGCAAAAATTTCACCCCAATGCTTCATGTATTCTTTGTTATATTCAAAAGATTTTCTGTAATCATAACCGCCGCCGTTACGTCTTACAGTGTAAGGATGAACTACCATCCACTTTACTCCCAATGCTTCTGCTGCCAGGACACTGCGTCGCATAAGCTCCTCTCCCAGCTCTCCGTCCGAACGGGTCAGATCCGCATTAAATGCATTTCCAATGGTCCAGTAGGCATGTGCCTGGATGTATTTCACACCGAGTTCTTCTGCCAGTGCTGCGGTATCCGCAATCCATTTTTCCCAGTTCTCTCCTCTTAAGGGCTGTCCTTCCCTGCAATGGCTGCAAAGACATGCATCTACATATTTATATCCCGCCTTTGCACAAGCCCTGGTGGACACGTCAATGGGAATCTGATAAGGTCTCTTATCATCGAAATCCATAATGTTAGTTGATGTTGCAAGTTTCATTTTTTATCCTCCATTCTTTTTAAGAATTGCTTCTTCCATAATTCTGTAGTTCTCACTATATACTCACTTATATAATATGTCAATACATATAAAGCATATATTTTATTGTTTTAAGTAAAATGTGCGTTATTGTACGTACATATTTAGTAAGAAAGACCGGAATAGTCTTTTGTTGCAAACTGTACCGGTCTTTCTTATTATTTTATATTACGGTTTTATACAGACAAAATTGCTTTCTGTTCTAGTAAATGTCTGCGAAGTTCTGCCACATCTACCTTTTCCGGCTCACAATGGGATGCTATTGCCATTGCAACCGCTTCTCCCGCTGCCTGTCCCACTGCCATACATTCATTCATGATTCTGGTGGAACCAAAGGTGATTGCATCCACGCTGATATCTCTTCCTGCCATCATCAGGTTGGGAATATCCGCAGACACCAGGCATCCATAGGGGATTCCAAAAGGCTCTTCAATGGTAACACGATACGTTCCGGCACCTGCACCATTATGAATATCAATAAAGTATCCACATAATGCAATACTGTCCTCCGGCTTTTTCCCAGCCACTGCATCGTGATAATCCAGCATCTTGATACCCTTGATTCTCCGGCTCTCCCGGACGCCAATGGAAGCATTGATGGAATCCAGATAACAGTTTTCAAAACCGGGCACATTTTCCCGGAACATCTTCATAAGTTTCGGAATCTGCAGGTGAGCTTCCATTTCCCCGTTGCTTAAATCATGCAGATTGGAGCCGTCAAAATTCAACAGGCGGATCGTGTTCACGGCTACCTGTCCCGGCATAGGCTGACGGATAAAAATAACAGTCTCACGGTCCACAGGACATTCGCCTTTCTTACGAAGTTCCTCCAGGAGATGATGCATCCCCAGGAAAATAAAACTCTTGGTCTTCCGGAAGAAATCCGCATTATATCCCTGGGCAATATTGTCCAGTACATCATAGGGCAGTTCCTCCGGATGTTGTTCGATAAAATCGCAAAACTCCTCAAAATTCACACCTCCGAGATTAAACATCAGGGTAGGCGGCTGCATCACATTGTTTTCGTTTCCTTTTTCTGTTGTCGCTCCGCTTAATGCACCTAAATCACCATCTCCGGTTCCGTCGATAAACACATCTGCCGTGATTTCAATGTGCTGTCCCTTGCCGGACACAATAATGGACCGGATCTTTCCGTCCTTCATTTTCACATCTGCCAGTTCACAGTGCATGAGAAGCTCCACTCCTGCTTCCTTTACCATCTCAAAGCACAGAATTCTGGAGTAGAAGGGATGTATCAGTGTAACGGACTGGTGGTGTGGGCAATACTCATGTCCATAGGATGCTCCTGCCTGCTCCAGCCTGTCCACAAATTCCTGAGCAATACCACCCACTACCTGTCTACCTTTGATATCCCAGAATGCCAGAAAAGGAAGTCCGCTTCCCAGCTGACCACCCAGATAACCGTTTCTTTCCACCAGCAGGACCTGAGCTCCTGCCCGTGCTGCGGTCACTGCCGCCGCGAATCCACCGGGACCTCCGCCTACCACTACCACATCTTTTTTTATCTGTTCCATGGTCATCCTCTTTTCTCCAGGTCTTCCAACCAGGTTCTTATCTGTTTACTGTAAGTCTCTTCCAAACCTAAATCCCACAAAAGCTGTAGTAGGGTATAACGGTTCCGCACCTCTTTACCAACCTCGATTCCCTCCTGTACCATCTCTATGGGGAGACCGATCTGACAGGGACAATAGGGCGCATCCAAAGATTGCAGTAATGCAATCAACTGCTCTGTCGCCGGAAGCTGTTCTTCAATGGTGTGCCGGATATCCTCCCACCTTTTTTCAATAATCTGCAGCCTCTGATTTCGCTGCTCTATATTATTTTTTCCGCATTCCTGTTCCAGTCTCAGGATTCCTTCGGCGGCATCCAGGTAGCTTGTTTTTATCTTCTGTTCCCAGTCGGATACTTTCCGCTCCTTTTTCTGTGCTGCGGAAAAATCCACCGTTTCCTGTGCCAGCATATGATACATCTGTGTGACAATGATCATTCCGACACCTACCTTGGTGCCATGCAGAACCGGTTTTCTGCCTTCCATGAGAAAACGCATCTCCCAAAAATGGGACAAATGATGCTCACAGCCGGATGCCGGTCTGGAATTGCCCACATAATACATGGCAATCCCTGTAACCACCAGGGCTTCCATCAGGCTCCGGATTGCCTCCGGATCTCTCTTTTTAATCTGTGCACCTTGTTCCACTACCGTTTCCACCGCACCGCGCACCATGTCCACCACATAATCGCAGTAGTATTCTCCATTGATCATCTGAGAAAGTTTCCAGTCCAGCAGACAGGTATATTTTCCAAGCACATCCCCCAGTCCGGCGGTGATCAGTTCCATGGGAGCCTCCGCCATAATCTTGGTGTCACCAATGACTGCCACCGGGCCGTGGGCATCTTTGGTCACCTTTACATGGTTAAGCATCAGAGCTGCACCCACGGATACAAAACCATCCATACTGGTGGCGGTAGCTACGATCATATAATCCAGTTTCAACCGAAAACTGACATATTTACACATATCATTGATGGTTCCCGTACCCACCGCCAGCAGGATTTCCGTCTCCGGGGGACAGGCGGTCAGAATTTCTCCTAAATGACTCTCATCGGGAACCGGCTCCTGCTCCGAAAATACCAGTGCTTCACAGGCAATCTGCGCTTCCACTAACTCCTGTTCCAAAGCTTCTCCTGCTGCCTTCCAGGTATTCTGATCCGCCACCAGGAATACCCGATGATAATCCAATTCCTCCAAAATACCTGGAACTTTCTGCAGAGCATCCTGTTCAATCACGACCCGTTTTAACGGGGTCTCGTGAACACGACCACAGCTGCATTTTCTTGCTTTTCCCAGATACTGCGCTACTCCTTCTCTCATCCCAACACTCTTTCCGGCATTCGCCTTTACAATAGTCCGAGTCCTTTCCTGTCAAACCGGGACATAACCTCCACATGCTTTTCCGCATCCAGCCGGATACAAAGCAAGTCATTCAGACAAGTGCTATAATATCGAATATGTTTTGCCTTCATCTTCCAGGCAAAAGGAGTGCTTCCCATGTCATCGGCACAGGCATATATCACGGAAGGACATATGGCATCCACCCACTCCATACTGTTGGAAGTATGGGCTCCATGATGATTCGCTTTCATCACATCCGCCTTTAGCGCTTCTCCATAGCGGGCAATCAGTTCCAGTTCCTTATCACGATACAAATCCCCGCTGGTTAAAAATGTTGACTTCCCATAAGTAAATTTCATCAGAAGGGATAAATTGTTCAGATCCTCCTCAGCGCCGGTACAGCTTTCCACAAGGGCTTCTTCCGGATTGTAGACTGCAATGTCCACTCCACCTATGCTCATATGAAAGCCTTCCTTTACATCCGTAACAGTTCTGGCTCCTTTCGCCCGGATATAGTCAAAAAATGCCTTTTCCCGCTGACTGTTTACAAATGCGGAACGATAATAACAGCCGATGTAACCACCATCCTGACCGTATATATATTCCGCAACCTGCTGCAGTCCTCCTGCATGATCATCATGGCTGTGTGATAACACCACTCCGTCCAAAGAAGTCAGGTGCAGATCTCTTAACAGGGAGACCACATGCTTTCCACACTCCACGAAGCCTGCGTCAATGAGCATTGTTTGTCCATCCGGGAAAACCAGCAGTGTAGCATCACCGCTTTTCGCCCGGATTCCCGGCTCCCACAGTTTGGGTGCCAGAATGTAGAAATTCCCGTCTCCGCCCTGATCCAATACCTCTCGGATCTTTAAAATAATCTGTTCATATCGATCCGGTGCTTCCGGCCTTTCTTCCGATGGTTTGGCGCTTTGTCTTTCCAGGCAATGCCGTTTGGCCTGCACCAGATATTGATTATCGGATGCAGACCGGCTGATCATGATCTGTTCCCACTGTTCCTCACTTCCCTGATAGATAACTTCCTCCAGAGATTCACATTTTCCGAACACCCGCATATCCACGTCTGTAAGAGTAGACGGCAGATAAACTTTTTTTAATGCACTGCAGAACTGAAATGCCTTGGATGCCAGCACCCTGACGCCTTCCGGAATGACAATTTCCTTCAATCCTGTACAGCCCTTAAAGCTGAATACACCCACGATCTCCACTGAGCCAGGCAGGGTAACCTCCTGCAGACTACTGCAACCGGCAAAGGCATAGTCTCCCACTGTGGTGATACCATTTCGGATCACCACAGTCTTTATTTCCTGAATAAGAGTATTCCAGGGCACCTGTTCCGGTTCCGTATAATCCTCCATGGCTCCCACACCTTGGATGGTAAGGAGCCCGTTTTCTTCCTCATAGTTCCAAACCGCCTGTTGTCCGCAAAGTCGTTTTTCACCTGTTTCCATCTTATTTTTCTTTCATTCCTTTTTCGATTTCACGAACCATCTGTCTTGCTACCAGTGCAGAAAACTCCACACCCTGCTGATGAATTTCTGGACTCATACCACCGGTAAAATTGTGGATCTCATAGGTAAAATCTCCCTGATAATTCACATCTGCCAGACTCTTTAACAATGGTGTCCACTCAACATAGCCGAGATAAGGCAGCAAATGGTCATCCTTTTCACCACGATTGTCATTGATATGTAATGCCTTTAAACGACTGCCAATCTGTCGGATTGCCGCAGGCTGATTGACCTGAGCCAGATTAGCATGCCCGGTATCCCAGCAGATACCGAATACATCATCCGCATTTAACTTATCCAGAAGTTCCAGCAGATCTTCGGCATTACATCCAAATCGTCTGCCGTAACCGATACCCAGATGATCTACCATGTTCTCAATGGCAATGCCGGTTCCGTATTTCACTGCCAGTTCACCAAAACGTTTAAAGCGCTCTGTCTCACTTTCCAAGGATTTTTTCCTGGAATATCCCGCCTCATCATTGACAGAATCCGGGTGAATGACCAGCCAGGGCACTTGACACATACCTGCTGCCTCAATATCTCTCTTGATCCTGCCGATATTGTCTTCCCAGTCCAGCGCTGTAAATTTCATGCTTTCTGCCACACTATAATAATGCGCATGTGCCTGGGTCACAGGAAGATTATGCTTATCACAATTTTCCTTCTGCCGCTTTACCCAGTCTCTCCAGTCAGGAGCATCCATGGGAAGTCCCTTTCTTCCGTATGCTACAAAGCATAAATCAATGGCGTCAAAACCTGCCTTTGCAATAGATTCAATTGCCTGCTCGCAGGAATAATACATTTTCTGTGTCCAAAAAACACTGCCACAAGTTCCTGTTGATGTCGATATTCTCATAATAATACCCCTGCCTTTCTATGACCTGCCGACTTTGCATCACAGGTAAAAAATATTATTTTGCATACACACGGATTTCATGAATGACAGCCTGTTCCGCTCCATTGGTGGATTCCGGGATCACACGAATCTCGTCTGCCGGTACATCACCGATTCCCACACTGCACAGGCGCTGGTAATTATCCTTTACAAATGCTTCTCCCGTCTTTTTGCCTTCCCGGTACAGTTCGATTTTTACATCTTTTACCAACTCCTCGGGTACACCGTTTCGCTGCTGTGCCTGACGTAAAGGTGCCATAGTCACGCGGATTGGATATGCAAAGTTGGATTCAAAGGTCAGTCGGATTTCCCGGATTTCTTTCGTCTCGTCCCATTTCATGATAAGACACTCTCCGGGCTTCGTAACCCATCCATTCTGTTCCTCTCCAAGCTTTCTGGAGATGCCGTTCGCCACCTTCTCCGGCTCGCCTCCCTGTTCCCAGGAAGAAGCGGTGATTTTTGCCTTAAGTGCCAGATCTTTTTCATCCTCATTCTTAAAGCCCGGCAGAAAACCATCCTCTTTCAGGATGAGCTGCTGTAATTCCTTTACATGAGGTGCCAGCTCCCTCGGATCGCAGGCATATTTATTACACAGAGCAGCAGCAATCCCCACTGCCTCACCTCCAATGGCGCAGCATCCAATGATTCTGGTGCTTGCCAGTCCCAGTCTGGTGGTACTGATATCTCTTCCCGCCATGTACAGGTTCTTAATATTTTTCGAATAGTAAGAGCGATAAGGGATCGTGTATACGCCGTCATAAAAATTACAGTCAGAAGGAAGCAGGTTGAAATCCAATAGTCCGTGCGGCGCATGAAGATCCACACACCATCCGCCGTAACAGACTGCATCTTCAAAAATTTTATGCTCCAGAATATCCGTTTCTGATAGCATATAATCTCCCACCAGACGACGGCTTTCTCTCACACCGGGCAGTGCTCCCACCCATTCCAGCGCATAATTCTCCGCATGGTGTTCGTGGATTCCTTCCTTATTGTTTTTAATATGGTCCCAGATACCGTAAGCATAAGCAATGAGGTCATCGCGAATGGTCTCGTACTCCGTGATAATGTCTTCTCCGTCACCGCAAAGCTCCAGCCACCAGTAACCATAATCCACACAGGCACTGCTGGTCATGGAGGTCCGCTTATACTCCTCCGGGTTGGGCGAATCATCACAATTGATGGTGTCTCTCATCTGTACGCAATGGATACGCTTGGCAAGCTGTTCCTCCGTCAGTTTCTTTGCAAAAGAAGGAGGCGTAAATTCCACCGGATGTCCCATATCTCTTGCTTTTAATAAAATGGAATTTCCCATGCGGTAATTGTTGGGTTTCTTGGGAGCATGTAATTCTCCAAACTCAGACTGTGGCTCACTTCCCTTTCTGTATTCGGCTCCTGCATAATACCCCAGTGTTCCGTTTCCCGTAGCATCTACGAAAACCGGTGCATATAACTGATAGCGCATCTCCGTGGTTTCCTGCACACAGTAAATGGATACTATTCTGTCATCCTTCGTTTCACAGTCATACATGACTGTGTTAAAAAAGACTTCCAGATCCTTTTCTTCCTTTGCTTTTTCAAACAGCACCATATCCCACACGGAATAGCTGAACTGTTCGTTGTTTTTCTTATTTTCCAACATCAGCTCGTAGAGCAGGCCGCCCTCTGCATAATCAGGCTGTTTTAATGACTGGTCCGCACCGGAAATATGGATCCGGATTTCGCTGGATGCATTCCCTCCCAGTACAGGACGTGCCTGAATAAGTGCTGTATGTACGCCCTGCCTTGCTGCGGCAATGGCAGCACATAGGCCTGCCATTCCACCACCTACGACGATCACGTCATAGTGTTTTTTCTCAAATCGAAGATTCATTCGTCATATCCTCCATATATGGTAAAATGATCTTTTCCCTGATATGCCAGGTCATCAAAGTTCTCCATATAATAATCTGGCAAAAATTCATTGTTAAATTGTAAATCATCTGACACGGTATTCATCACGTAGATATATACAATTGTGTGTTCTTTTTCGTTCAACAAAGCGTACTCATAGCAGAAATCATATCCGGCAATAGTGACATAAGCAGGATACCCGAAAGATGTCGTGTCATATTCCACAGACCGGGTCTCTCCGGTACGATCTGTATAGGTAAGAGAAGAAAGTCTCTCCTGTTCTGTCGCATAAGCATTCTCATTCAACCGGTAGGAAAGATAAATCTGGCTCATAGGTCTGCCCCATCCGCTTTCATACTGATAGTAATACTCCACTTCCTCTGCTTCTGCCGGAATTTTCTCCGGAAAAATCAGAAATTGGGTATACTTTTCCTGCACGGACCACTTCCGATAGTCTTCTACGTCCTGTGACCTCTCTCTGATATCTCCCTTTGCCAGATTGCTCAGGGCAAGCGCCAGGACAATGAGGAATGCTGAAAACAAGATACTGATGAATGCTACAATATAACCCTTCGTTTTTCGTTTCATTTTTTAACCCTTTACCGCACCTACGGTAAGACCTTTAATAAAGAATTTTTGTCCGCACAGGAACACAATAAATACAGGGACCGTCGCCAGACAGCAGGCTGCCATCATCAGTCCGTACTGTGTTGCCTCCATACTTACGAAGTTATCCAGCACCAACGGCAAGGTATAAAGTGCTGATTTGTTGATAAAGATCAGTGGATCCAGATAACTGTTCCAGGAACTTACAAACTGTGTAGTACATACTGCCGCAATGGTGGGAATTATGATAGGCACCATAATCTGATAGAAAATGCGGAACTCACTGGCACCGTCGATTTTGGCAGCTTCCCGTAACTCCTCAGAAGTTCCTAAGAAAGCCTGACGCATCATGAAAGTTGCGCTTACTGCCACAATTTTAGGTAAGATCAGTGCCCAATGCGTATTCACCAGACCGATTGCGGAGAAGATTACAAACCGCGGGATCAGAGTCAGCTGTGAAGGTATCATCATCTGGGACAGATACAGCAAAAACAGTACATTAGAGCCACGGAATTTCAATTTTGCAAAGGCATAGCCGGCCAGACAGCTACTGATCCCCGCTACCAGTGCAGAGATAGCAGCTACCTTAATAGAATTCCAATAACCCTGTAAAAAATGATAATTTGTTTTTCCCGCAAACCCGAGCACCCGTAAATAGTTCTGAGGATACCAATAGGTAGGGAATAATCCAACTCCCTGTTTCATAACATCAGCTTCTTTTTTGAGGGATGCTCCGATCATCCAGATAAACGGAGAAAGCATCAGTAAACAAAGTCCGATGATTAAAATCACCATAAGAAATCGGAAAAATCTCTTTTTCGGAGTGTTACTTCCTACTACTTTCGTATTTGCCATTTTCCCGCCTCCTTAATCTTGTTTGTTATTATGAACATATTGAATAATTGTGATAATCAGTAAGATCAGGAAAAGGACAACTGCCACTGCAGAACCGTATCCTGTCTTGTGATAGTCAAATGCCAGTTTATAAATATAATATACCAGCACATAAGTAGAATCCTTTGGACCTCCTCCGGTCATGACATTGATATAACCGAATACCTGGAAACTGCTGATAATACTTGTAATGGTGATAAAAAATGTAGTATTTGCCAAAAGTGGAACCGTCAATTTCCGGAACTTTTGGAATCCGTTTGCACCGTCCAAAGATGCACATTCGTACAGATCGGAAGGCAATGACTGCATGGCTGCCCCATACAGAAATACGGAATATCCGATCTTTGCCCAGATGACAACCAGCATAATCGCCGGAAGCGCCCAGGTATAGCTTACCAGGAATCTGGGAGGATCACTCCAGCCCAGTGCTCTCATCAGATTTGTAAAAGGTCCATATGTGGAATACATAGTTTTCCAAATGGTAGATGTTGCTACAATATTACAGATATGGGGCATATATAGTGCAATTCGCACCACACCTGCGGTTCTGTCAGCGCAGAAATTATCAATCAGCGCCGCAATGACCAGTGCCAGAATAATAGTTAACGGCACCGTGACAATGGTAAAAATAACGGTATTCCAGAGGGATTTCTGAAACCAGCTGTCTTTCCACAGATCTACAAAATTCTGAAGTCCTACAAAATTCCAGTTACCAAGTCCATCTGTATACACCCAGTCTGTCAGCGAAATGTACAGGGAGATCAGCATGGGAATCAGGCTTAAAAGTACCAGACCCAGGAGACTGGGCAGAAGAAACAGTATTGCCATTCCCTCTTCTTTTCGCTGTCTTTTCTTCTTTCCTGCCCCCGGCGGAAGTTCTCGATTGATTGCTTTTGTTTTCCACATAGCAGATACCTCTTTCTACTTAAAATATTGTTTATACCGATTATCAAAACAGGGATGCCACAGTGTAGTATTACAAGCAGCATCCCTGTAATCATAGCCGGCATACATCCGCTATCGGTTATTCTGCCAGAAGAGTATTTCCTCTATCTGTTGCTTTCTTTAATGCTTCTTCGGCAGTAGGTGTCACACCATACATGAAATCTTCCCACTCCTCATGAAGAATGGTAGCCAGTTCTCCGCCCTTATCGTTTACATAACTCTTCTTGATATAAGAAGAGCGGTCGGTGCTAAACAAATGTTTCAAGGAATCAATATCAACAGAATCTCCCGCAGACTGTTCAACATAATCCAGAATAGCATCCATATCGGTTCCTAACCACAACGGGTAACGGGCTGCTTTGATCAGCGGAGTCATACCACCCTGAATGTACCAACGTGCGAACTCGCATGCAGCCTCCTTATAAGGGGTACTTGCAGAAATACACATAAAGTCACCGGAGTAGTTCGCTTGATCCTGTGTATAGAACTCTGCGTAATCTTCACTGGGGACAGGGAAAGGAATTAATGCAGTAGTAAAATCATGAGGATAGGTCTCGGTGTCCATTGCCAGTCTCAGCTGGGAGAAGATGCCGAACATAGCACACTTGCCCTCCAGGAAAGTAGACTGTACGGTCAGAGCATCTGCGATATCATCCTCCAGGGTTGGTGCATATCCTTCATCACAGACATCTTTGATGAGATTAAATCCATCTACATATACCGGATTCTCCCAGTTCAAAGTTTTCATAGTATCATCGGTGAAAGTATCGTTTGTTCCCAGAACAGCACTGATATAGTCAATCTGTGCAGCTTTGGTAAAATTAAATCCCCAGCAGATACCGTACACTTTATCCTGGCCTTCACCGTGCGTCAGCTTTTTCACAGCATCTCTAAATTCCGCATATGTCCATCCTTCATAGGGGAGATCAATTCCTGCCTCATCAAACATGTCCTTATTAACCATCAGGTATGCGTTGTTGTCAAATTTAGTAGGAAGTCCCCAAACTTCACCGTTGTCAAATACATAATTCGCCTTGGTATTTTCACCCAACTCTTTACCGATATCAAATCCGATGGAATCCAGGTAATCACTATAATCATATAACAATCCGCCATCCGCACGGGTTGCCAGTGAGTTTTTGCTTCCGTAGCCGATGAATACATCAACGCCGCCATCTTCACCTGCCATCAGATAAGTCTCCAGCTGAAGGTTTCCGTCTGAGTTGTTAACATAACGGTTATATTCCACCTGTACACCCTTATCCGCATATTCCTTATTGAAATTTTCAACAATTTCATCATATCCGTATTCCGGCTGAATACCTCCCCAGAACTGTAAAGTAACTGTCTTGCCATCCTCGGTTCCGTACCACTCTTTTTCTTCGGAAGCGGTTTCCGTAGTTGCCGCTGCAGCCGTGCTGTTATTTTCACTCTGTGACTGCGTGGTATCTGTCGTGTCTGTGCTTGCGCCACATCCGGCAAGGGTTCCCATGACCATTGCTGATGTCATCACTAGTGCCATGATTCTCTTCATCTTCATAACTTATCCTCCAATATCAATTTTTCGTTTATTCACATGTGATTACAAGTTGAGCTCTTATGTATGATATTATTATATATTTTTCCTATATACTTGTCAATACATGTTGTTTATATTGTTCATTTTTTTACATTTGTCATTACATGTTGTGATAATATAGTTATATGGAAAAAAATGAGCAAAAATCAGGTAAAAAAATACCACACCTTTTCAGGCATGGTATTCTTCCTTTCTTTTTGTTCGGTAATTACACGTTGATCTTTAATACGAACTTATTACGTTTCGAGGGATAATAACTGAGCGTGTACTCCATTACATGTTTTCGATCTGCCTCCTGGCACACAGCACTGATCAAAATTCCAAGACTTTTTTCTTCCACTCCCAGGATCCGGGCAATTTTCCCTTCTAAGAGAACCGCATCAATATCCTTTTCCAGATGATGGCGCTCCACGTGATTACGTGTCAATGCTCCCGTCAGAGATTCCTCCTCAAAATTGCATTTCAGCAGAAAAGAAAATCTCTTCGGGAAATAAGAAATATTATAGACGATCGGTCCCTGATGAAAAGAATCCTTCACGTAACGCAATCTCACAATCTTAATGACCTCTTCTCCACACGGCACCTTCAGTTTGGCCGCCACTTCTTCATCTGCCGCAATCATCCGCTGTTCTAATACTTCCGTCTGCACAGAGATGCCCTTCGTTGCCATTTCTTTGCTGAAGCTCTCCAAAAATACCGTGGTATCCTCCACAATCTTTGGTTTCGACACAAATGTACCCTTACCCTTGACCGTCACCAGATATCCCTGATTGGCAAGATAGGCGATTGCTGCCCTCACCGTAGGTCTGCTTACCTGAAACTGCTCACAAAACTCCTTTTCGGATGGAATCAACTGTCCCTTCTTCCATTCTTCCGTCTTGATCTTTTCCATGATAAATTCTGCAATCTTATGATATAATGCCACTTCTCCACCTCCTTACACTGTCAACTTGTTTTAACTTATTAGTATTAGTATACCGACATGTAAAGAAGATGTCAACATATGCCACATGGTGATTTTTACGCAATTCCTTCTGTTTTTTTCGATAAAGTCAGTTGCCTGTCTTTACATTCCAGGATCTCGGTAGAACAATTCTCCAGAGGCAGTTTCCAAAAATCATGAACAGAATATCCCACAATCGGATTCAAAATGGTCCGAATCAATCCACCGTGAGCCACTACCAGAATTGTTTCGTAATGATCCTCCAACGGAAACAGCACTTCTCTTACAAACGCTTCCCCTCTTCGGTACAATTTCTCCAGGGATTCCATATCTCCATCCGGATGATAATTTTCCGGACAGTGAAAATACTGCCATACCGGATTCTTCTCCTGCGTCATTACTTCTTTATGCGTTTTTCCTTCCCATTTTCCCAAATAGATTTCTTTCAGACGTTCATCATAAGACAAAGGAACGGAATGATATTTTAACAAAATTTCCGCAGTATGATGGGCGCGGGTCAGAGGAGAACAAACTGCATATTCAAAGGGGACATTTTTCAATATCTCCGCCAGTTTTTCTGCCTGCCGGATGCCCTGCTCATTGATATCCACATCCTGCTGTCCCTGTATTTTCTTCTGATAATTCCAGTCCGTCTGCCCATGTCTTACCAGATAAATTTTCATGAATTCACCTCGAGATTTAGCCCTTCTGCCGAGACTCCTCTGAGCATATTTCTTAGATGTTTATTTTTTCTGTATAGTTCTTCATAAGCTGCCCGATGTATCTCATCCGGCTTATAGGCCGTAAAATCATGTATGCCCATATGATCATAAGTTTCCTGAATATTTGTGTAAATTCCGGCTGCCATTGCTGCGAACATTGCCGCTCCTAGCGCCGGGCCTTCTGCTGTCTTCGCCACCAGGACATCCCGACGCAATAGATTGGCATATTCCTGCATCAGAAGAGGATTTTTCTCTGTAATACCACCCGTTGCCAATACTCTTCTGATTTCTACACCCTGTCCGGAGAGACTTTCCAAAATAGTTCCGGTTCCGCAGGCAATCGCCTGTAATAACGCCAGATAGATATCCTCTGTTTTGGTATCCATTTCGAGACCGGACATGCTTCCACGCAGTGTCAGATCACAAGGGGCATTTCTGCTGCCGCTCCACCAGTCAACCGCTATTACTTTATTCTCCCAGGGTTTTTGGATTCGTTCAGCAAGAACCTGATGAGGAGAAATCTTCCGTTCTTCTGCCTCACGGTGTATCTGCCAGCCCGCCATATGCTCCACAAACCACCCCAGCATATTGCCGGTACTGCTCTGACCGGTGTCAATGCCACAGCTTCCGGTTACCATCCCATCCTGTGCAACGCCACATACATCCTTTAACTCCTGCAATTTTCGATCCTGCACCGTACACACATTGGATGTTCCTACAATCAATGCAGCATCTCCCGGTTCGAAGGCGCCCATTGTGGCCAGGGAAGTATGCCCATCCAACATACCCGTTGCTACCGGAATCTGCTCCGGCAGTCCCCATCTTTTAGTTAATTCCGATCGAAGCATTCCTGCGCATTCTCCCGGCTTACGAACATCACCTCGGAGAAAATGACAGTATTCTTCATAAAATCCTGCGCGAAGTCCATTCAGAAAAGTTCGCTCGGGAAAGTTTAGATCCTCTGCCCATAAACATTTATAACTCAGAGATCCAATACTTCTTACCAACTGCCCCGTAAGCCGGAAGGTGAGAAATTCACACAAATCCATTGCAAGATCTATTTTGGAATAAATCTCCGGTGCCTCATCCCGCACCTCCAGCAGTTTCGGAAGCATCCATTCACAGGAAATACTTCCTCCGGTTCTCCCTAAAAAAGGTTCCTGCAGATTGCTTGCCAGATTCAGTGCCTCGTCTGCTTTCTCCTGCGCCCGGTGATACTTCCACAGTTTCACTCTGGCATGGGCTGCTTCCGACCATCCATCCAGCTCCGACAGTGCCCGGCCATCCTCTGCCAGCAATACCATTGTCAGAGAAGTGGCATCGACACAGATCCCCGCTACCGTTTTCCGATATTCGTCCGGTATTACGTTACGCAGTAACTCATACAAAGTCATTTCATAATCCGTTGCACAGGGAAGATTTTCCGCACAGTCAATTGCTGGTACCGGTGTACTGTTATAGGGATATTCTTTCCGACAGGAATATATAATTTCGCCGTTCTCTGCATTTACCAGCACTGCCCTGGCAGACTGGGTTCCAAAATCCACACCAATCACGGTCTTTGAAACTGTTCTCATACACAATCTCCTATCGGATTTTATTCCTTTGGCATACAGGTACACATGGTTTTTACTTCATGGCGCTTGCCTTTATGGATCTCATCAATTACACCCGGAAGTTCATCCAGGGAATATCTTCCCGTAATAAGATCCTTTACCTGGAATTTTCCTTCATCCAGCATTTGTACGGTATACGTCCATTCATTCACGGGGAACGGCGCACGACTGGAATTCCATACTCCGTGGATGGCCAGTTCCTTACGCAGCATCTGGCTGTGAATTGCCAGTGGAAGGGTAGCATCTCCGGAGGGATTGCCTAACAGAGAAATGGTTCCTTTTGCTCTGATGCATTCCACACAACTGCTCAATACCACGCCTGCTCCGGTTCCCTCAATGGCTGCATCTGCCAGTTTTCCATGATTTCTGTTGCGAATTTCTTCCGATACATTGGTTGTCCGGGAATTGATGGCATCCAGTCCTTTTTCTATGGCAAATTCTACTTTATCCTGTGCAATATCCACCAATAAAGGTGTCGCTCCAAATAACTTCACCCAGCGGGCAGCCATAATGCCGATTGGTCCTGCTCCAAAGATGACCACATATTGACCTGCCTGTACATCTGCTCTTCGTACTGCATGCTGTGCAACACAAGCCGGTTCTGTCATAGCCAGTTCTTCCATGGATGCATTCTTTGCTACGATCAGCTGCCATTTGGACGGAAGCAGACAATATTCTGCAAATCCACCGTCTCTTCTGGATCCCAGATAATCATAATGCTCACACATAGCATAGTTTCCCGTCACGCAGGGATCACATTTCCGACAGGGGATCAACGGATAAATTGCAGCTTTGGTTCCAATCAGTGCTTCATTCTCTTTAGATCCCGCTGCGACAACCTCTCCTGCGAACTCATGACCTATGGTCAACGGATAAATTCCGCTGCTGGTACCATGCTCATAGGTTCTCGGATAATCGGAACCGCATACACCGCAGGCGCCCACTTTGATTAAAAGTTCTTCTCCCTTCGGCACAGGTACTTCCATTTCATCGCATCTGAGATCTCCGATGGCATGTAATCTGACAGCTTTCATTTTCTTAATATTTTTTGTCTCACTCATGGTTCTTCTCCTTTTAGCTTTTATAAGTTATGCATCCATGCAATTGCCATTGTTATCCAGCATTCACACTCTCTTTGTATCCGCTCCCCCTGAGGATTATCCGTCAACTCATTTGCCAGAGAAAGTCCATGACATCCCCTTTCAAAAAGATGGAATTCTACCGGTATATGATGTCTGCGAAGCTCTGTGGCAAATAGCAGCGAATTCTCCACCGGCACCACCGTGTCCTCATAGGTATGCCAAATAAAAGCACGCGGGACATATTCATTTACCTGTTTTTCCAAAGATGTCTTTTCCAACATTTCTTCTGTATATTGATCTCTCAACAAATTATTAAAAGAACCACGATGTGCAAATTCACCGGAAGTAATTACCGGATAAGAAAGAATCATTCCGTTGGGTTTTAAAATATCCTTTGATACCTGTAGTTTGTTACTTACAAAATCCTCATGCCAAAATACACCATAACTTGCCGCCAGATGTCCACCCGCAGAGCATCCTTCTACAACAATCTTATCCGGATCTACGTACCATTCCTTCGCATGTTTCCGAACCAGTTCTACACTTTTGGCAAGTTCCAGCAGTGCGGTAGGAAAAGTAGCCGGTTTCACAGAATACCACAAGATAGCTGCATGAAATCCTGCTGCCACAAATTGCAATGCAAGCATTTCTCCCTCCCGTTCCGAAGTAAACCAATAGCCTCCTCCCGGACACAAAATAATCAACGGGCGTGTCTCCGTTTTAATAGAATCAGAATGACTGATTAAGTAAGTATTCAGTCTTGCATATTCCTGTGAATTTTCATTCTTAATATCAAATGTTTCACAAATCATATCTTTATTCCTCCATACTTTTTTTAAATTTTGCTATATTTTCCTCGATAGATCCATTTTTCCCAAAAATACTGGAAGTGCCGCATACAAAAGCTCTTGCACCCGCGTGGTACATTTTAGGTGCATTTTCAAAACTTACATTTCCATCCACTTCTATAAACACTTCTTCGTGTCCGGTTTTATCCAGCAGTTCTCTCAGACGGGTTATTTTCCCCAGCGTCTGCGGAACCAACTTCTGACCGGCGAAACCGGGATTAACCGTCATCAGCAATACGCCGGATACATCATCCAGCACATCCTCCAACATGCAGAGCGGAGTAGCTGGATTCAGCGCAACCATGGGATGTGCCCCATAATCTGCGATCTTTGCCAGTGTTCTCTGCAAATGTCTTGTGCTTTCTGCGTGAACAGACACATATTCACCGGGCTGAATATCAAACCAATCCAGTTTTTCTTCGGGTTTTTCGACCATCATGTGAATATCCAGGGGAATATCCGTTACCTCTCTTAAATGTTTGATACTCTCTGTTCCGAGCATCAGATTCGGAACAAATTTTCCATCCATTACATCAGCATGTATCATCGCAATTCCATTTTCCTTTAATTGTCGGAAAATATTCTTCGTATCGTGCCATTCCGATATACACATGATAGACGGTGCAATCATTATTTTTTCTTCCATTTTATCCTGCATTTCTCTGTTCCTTTTCCTTTCGTTTTTCAAAATGAACAAATTCGCTCATAAATATGTATTGAATTTTCCGTTGGTATACCATATAGTATTACTAAGATACAGATCCTTTATATAGCTTATTTTCCGAAGTTCTGTATCTTTACTCTTAGTATATCTTTCTCCTCTGTGAATGCAACCGGTGGCGGCCACCTTGCATAACAGAGCATAGTTCATACATATTCAATCATTTTCAATCAGGAGTAAACATATGTTAGAAGTAGAACGTTTTGAAAAAATAATGGAATATTTAAGAGAAAAAAAGACTGCACCGGTAAATGTTCTTGCGAAGCGCCTGTTTGTGAGCGAAGCAACCATGCGCAGAGATCTCTCAGAACTGGAGCGAAAGGGACTTGTAAAACGTCTCCATGGTGGAGCCATTCTTTTAGATGGTGCCAATCAGGAACTGCCCTTATATCTACGAGAGCGTCAGAATACGGATGCCAAAAGAATCATCAGCGAAAAAGCCTCCCACCATATCGTGGAAGGCCAAACAATTTTTCTCGATGCTTCTTCGACTGCACAATATCTGATTAAATATTTTGAAAATTATCAGAATCTGACCATTATTACAAATGGTCTGAAAACAGCCCAGGAATTGAATTCCCTGAGCCATAGAATTTACTGTACGGGAGGACTGCTTCTTCATAATTCCTCGGCGTATGTAGGAGACTTTGCCGCTGATTTTGTGCGGAATTTTAATGCTGATATTATGTTTTTCTCAAGCCGTGGAGTATCGGAAAGCGGTCAGATCACCGATGCATCGCGGGAAGAGACTTACATTCGTCAGGTCATGCTGCAACAAAGCCGCAAACATATTTTTCTATGTGATCATAATAAAATCGGTCAGGTCTATTGCTACAACTTATGTAATGTATCACAGCTGGACGATTATATTACCGACCTGTAACTATCAGAGTTATTCTTTCCAGTGCAGCCGGTGCAGTTCTCCATCCCTCTGCATACTTTCAAATCCCTGCTGTCTCAGTGCCTCGTAGAGCACGATGGCTACGGAATTGGACAGGTTCAGGGAACGGATCTCAGGGAGCATGGGAATACGGATGCAGGTTTCTTCATGCTCTACGAGGATTTCTTCCGGGATTCCGGCGCTTTCCTTGCCGAACATGATGTAATCGTCCGGTCCAAATTTCACATCGGTGTAGGTCTGGTGTGCTTTTGTGGTTGCCATCCAAATCTTCGCTCCGGGATGCATCTCCTGGAACTCCTGAAAATTCATATACCTGGTGACATCCAGATGCTGCCAGTAGTCCATACCGGCTCTCTTGATCTCTTTTTCATTTAAACGGAAGCCTAACGGCTCGATCAGATGCAGGCTGGTGCCGGTAGCCACACAGGTTCTTCCGATATTTCCGGTGTTTGCCGGGATCTCCGGCTGGTGTAATATAATATGCATATTTTATCCTCTACAGCATAGTAACTATTCAGCGCCACTTACAGCCTATGGTTCCGAATAGTTACTGAAAAATGCTTTATTTATTATTTTGTTCTGCTCTTAATTTCTCTACAAAATGTCCCAGTCTGCCGATGGCGGTCTTCAACTTCTCCAGGGAGTACGCATAGGAGATTCTAAGATACCCCTCGCCACTGTCACCAAATGCGGTTCCGGGCACGGCAGCTACTTTTTCCTCCTCCAGGAATCTGGTGGCGAACTCTTCACTGGTCATGCCGAATTCCTTGATGCAGGGGAATACATAGAATGCACCGTAAGGTTCAAAGCACTCCAGCCCCATCTCACGGAACGCATTCATCAAAAAGCGTCTTCTCTGATTATAGGCCGTACGCATCTCCTCGATGTCGGAATCTCCGTTTTTCAAAGCTTCCACTGCCGCATACTGGCTGGTGGTAGGAGCACACATGATGGCAAACTGATGAATCTTCGTCATCTGCTGAATAATGGCTGCGGGCCCGCAACAGTATCCCAATCTCCATCCGGTCATGGCATATGCCTTGGAGAAGCCGTTGATATAAACGGTTCTCTCCTTCATGCCGGGCAGGCTGATGATGGAAACATGCTTCTCTTTATAGGTAAGCTCTGAATAGATCTCGTCGGACATGACAAAAATGTCATGCTCCTCAATGATCTTTGCAATAGCCTCGAGATCAGACTTTTCCATAATGGCTCCCGTGGGATTGTTGGGGAACGGAAGGATCAGTACCTTCGTCTTGTCCGTAATGGCTGCCTCCAGCTCCTCTGCTGTCAGGCGGAATTCATTCTCTGCCTTCAGGTCAATGATCACCGGAGTCGCTCCTGCCAGGATCGCACAGGGCTCATAAGATACGTAGCTGGGCTGGGGGATCAGGACTTCATCTCCCGGATTGCACATGGCACGCAGTCCGATATCGATTGCCTCAGAGCCACCGACTGTCACCAGCACTTCATGCTGCCAGTCATAGGATACGCCCTGTTTTCTCCGGATCGTGTTGCAGATCTCCTGACGCAGATCCTTCAGACCGGCATTGGAGGTATAAAAGGTTCTTCCTTTTTCTAGGGAATAGATACCCTCGTCCCGGATGTGCCAGGGAGTATCAAAATCCGGTTCTCCCACACCCAGAGAGATGGCATCCTGCATCTCGCTTACAATGTCAAAAAATTTGCGGATACCCGATGGCTTGATATCCACTACTTTATCTGCTAATGGATTTCTCATGGAGTGATCATCTCTCTTTCATCTTCTTTTTTCGTAGCAAATGCGGTCCCGTGATCCTTGTATTTCTTCAGAATAAAATGCGTTGCTGTACTCAGCACGGAATCCAGTGTGGACAGCTTGTCAGATACAAAATTAGATACCTCCCGCAGGGTCTTACCCTCCAGAATGACCATCAGATCATACGCTCCGGACATCAGATACACACTGCGCACTTCAGGATATTTGTAGATACGCTCTGCAATACTGTCAAAGCCCTGGCCTCTCTGGGGAGTTACACGTACCTCGATCAGAGCGCTTACCTTTTCAATATCTGTTTTCTCCCAGTTGATCAGAGTATGATAACCGCAGATGATCCCCTCTGCCTCCAGTGCTGCCAGTTCATTTACCACATCGATCTCTTCCACTCCCAGGATCACTGCCAGTTCCTTCAGATCGATCCTGCTGTTCTTCTCTATGATCGCTAATAATTCTTCTCTCATGCCTCTATCTCCTTTATAACTTTTATATTGCATTTCCCCTTACATAAGGGATGGATTCAGAATTTTACACGCTTTTATAAATCTCATCTCTCTGAGGACGATCCATATAACGGACTTCGTCCTCATTCAGGATCAGCCGGTCGTTACTGTCTGTAAATCTCCCTACGATCACTGCCGGAATTCCCTCTGCCGCCAGTGCTTCCACCACTGCGGTTCCCTCCGGACTTGCAATGATCAGGCTGCCGCCGGATCTGAGTTCA
Source organism: Simiaoa sp. (assembly GCF_051972595.1). Taxonomy (NCBI): domain Bacteria; kingdom Bacillati; phylum Bacillota; class Clostridia; order Lachnospirales; family Lachnospiraceae; genus Simiaoa; species Simiaoa sp. Next base: position 136,232 of record NZ_JBOKRY010000003.1, read on the forward strand.
TAAGGATTTACATTACAGAATTCACATACCTCCACTGTCTCCTGTCTGAGAGGAAGCTTCTTCATATCTATTGTCAGTCCAACACCTGCACCCTCTGCCATCTCCCACAGCGCTGCAAATACACCGCCCTCGGAGACATCATGCATGGTACAACCGCCGGACTTCACGGCGGTAGCGGCCTCCGGTAAAGTAGAATAATACCGGTCAAACGCCGCTGCTTCTTCCACCAGATACGCCGGGTATCTCTCAAGAAGCTTTTCACGGTTCCGGGCCGCCAGATCCGCGGTACCCTCCAGACCGATCCACTTGGTAATAATGATATCCTGGCCCGCCAGATTTTTCCCTGCGGATACCTGCGTCACTGCAGCTTCGCTCAGGATACCGTATCCCGTTGCCGTAGCAATCGGCTGTCTTACCGCAGAGCTTACTCTGGTCTGCCCGCCGATGATCTGGATATTCAGATCTGTGGCTGCTCTCTCTGCCTCTTCCATCAGAGCCTTCAGTTCCGGCTCTTCCACCGTCTCCGGCAGGAAGATCACCAGCTCTGCCGCCACAGGCTCTGCGCCCGCCGCTGCCAGATTGTTTGCACACTTTTGGAAAATACGACGCATCGGCATCACGGACAGATCCTCTCTCTCCGCCTCTGCCAGGTCGTTCTCACACTGAAGTTCTACGACACCTTCCTGAACGCAGGTTACCAGCTGTCCCTCGGAAAAAGGCGCAAAAACAGCGCAGTCTGCCCCCAGACCTGCGCTATTTGCTATTTCTGTCCTTTTATTTTTCAATTGTCTGAGAACGGAACGTTTCAGGACGTTCACGGGTACCTTGCCGCTGTTCATTGTCTCACCTTTAGTCGTCTACGATTTCTGTCTGCCCAGCAGCCGCTGCTGCTCTTGCATTTAACGCTGCTGCCACATTTTTCACATGATCAATGTTCGCTGTACTGATAGCTGCCATGATCTCTTCATACGCCTGGGGATCCGAGGTAGCGGTTCCCACAGTGGCACTGCGGGGCACCATCTTATAAGTACTGCTGTTGACCTGCTCTCTGCTGACCTCTACACCGTTTTCCATCGTGATCTTCCATAATCTTGCCTTATAGCCGATATGCGCACTCTCGGTTACGATATAACCGATGGGCTGACCGGCATCGGCATAGATCTGATCCGCAGGGGGTGTGATCGTCTCCAGCACTTCACTTTCATAACGTACGGAATGTCCGGCAGCTCTGGTCTCCTTGCCATAGATGTTAAACGTGATCTGCTTGTCATGCGTATAGCCTTCTATATAGATGGGTGCATCTGTATTGTTTACAAACTTAAAATCTTTGCCGGAGCTCTCAGCGATCGCTGCATCTGCGGAAGGATCCACATAGCCTACGATCATGGAATGATTATAACGTTCCGTTACTTCCAGTTCCGCACGTAATACTGCATTGTACAGAGTAGTGGATACCTGGCAGATACCGCCGCCCAGACTGTCTACCACTTTTCCGCTGACATAAGAGCCCGCCATGTAATAGCCGTTCGCCACGGAAAAAGGAGATACTGTCTTATAAGTAGAGAATTCTTCTCCCGGATACAGGGTCGTTCCGTTGATCAGACTACAGCCGTTCGCCACATTTGCACTTCTGGAGGATCCGGATGTCTTATAAGATGTGGTAAAGCTTCCCAGTACATCCGTTACCTGTGCCAGTTCCTCAGCACTTCCCTTCGGCTCATCCACTACGATCTCCAAAGGAATACTGCAGGCCTCATGATTCCATTCTTCTGTCAGATAGTCATATACCGCATCGATAGATTTCTCTACATCCAGCACATATCCGGTCTGACCTTCCACCACGGTAAATTTACCGCCGTCCCGCTTCAAAGAGACGTTGATGGCTTCCTGATCATACTTAGTGCATCTGGTCAACAGATCGTTGATCGCCTGTAAGTCAAAATCCAGTTCAATGGGATATACGTAATTTTCATGCTGCAGATCCATCAGAGTTTTGTAACGCTCAATGACATTTCCATGTGTCCCCAGTTCCAATGCTTCCTGCACCAGCTCCGGATTCTTCCAGGTCACACCCAGATCTCCGGCTGTGGTGGTCACATCATGATCATTTGCCGCAAGCAGTGTGATCTCCACGTCCTTCAGACCTTCGATATGTTCTTCGATAACCGCTGTTGCTTCCTGTGCCGTCATTCCGGACAGTTCCACATCCCCGGCATAAATTCCTGTCTTAATAGTATCATCTGTCTTGGCCTGCGCTGTCATTCCGAACAACACCGTCAAAGTCAATAACAGAATGCCGTAAAATCCCTTACGATATTTTTTCATAATACTCCTCTGCCCTTCCTTCGGGCACGTCTACTGTTCCATCCGCAGTTGAATTAGTAAAAAATAGATGTTATAGTAGGTACAATCATAGCAATCACAAGCAGCACGATGATAGCTGCGGAGATTCGCTGTTTTACTTTTTTATTATTCATATTTAACATGGTAAAAACCTCCATAAATGCTTCAAAAATCACTTTTACTCTGAAAGGATATTATATATGAGTTTAAAGATTTTGGCAAGTTTAATCATACTGATTGCCGTAGTGGCACATGCTACCAAACGCCAACAGCGCATCGCGGAAAACCGGGAAAAAGAGTTCTGGGCCAGAGAGCGGAAAGCCAACTCCGTCCGCAAAAAGCCTCTGGATAATCTAGACTATGTAAAAATCCCCTTGGATAAGCTTCCCATGGATGCTCTTCCGGACAACGAAAGAGCCGAAGAATACCGTAGTCTCCTTACTTCTCTGTCTACACAGCCGATCGTAAATCTCACAGGCTTCACCAATACCGACCTCAAGCTGGAATACGGCACTGCGAACATTACACCGCTGTCCCGGTATGATCAGAATTACACCGTACTGGTGCGTACCCTGCAGCAGTGGGCCGATCTGCTTCTGGATTCCGGTCTGACAGACGATGCGGAAACGGTTCTCGCGTATGCCGTCTCCATCGGCACCGACGTCAGCCATACTTACTATGCGCTGGCTAAAATCTATGCCGACCGGAAGGAATATGACAAAATTGCCGATCTGATCCACCATGCGGAAGGACTGCGTTCCGCTTTGCGTAATTCTATCGTCCGTACTTTGCAAGAATCTTATCCGCAAGCCTGCTCGCCTCACTGCGGGTAAGCTTTTCCACATCGACCTCCAAAGTTATCTTATGCTGCTCTGCCAGACGATATAACCGCTCTTTTTGCGGTTTCGTCGCGGGCGTATCTCTTTTTACCTGAAAATGTAATGGCTGCGGCTCAAATAAATTATTCTTTGCCGATTTTCCGACAGCTTCTGTCGATGCCTGTCCACCGGTTTCCTCCCTGTAAAACAGTTCTATCAGCTTTCGGAACAACCGGTCCGTTGCTTTCGCATCCTCCAGAGCCCGGTGTGCATGATGCGGGATCTCATAATACTGACATAAATACCCCAGATTACGATGAGGCAGTTCCTGCAGATATTTCCGGGCAATCTGCAAAGTGTCCACCGCCGATCTCTCAAAAGTAATCTTCCGGTCCACTGCTGCTTTTTTCAAAAAAGAATAATCAAACAAAATGCTGTGTCCCAGCAACGGTAATTCTCCCATAAATTCCAATAATTTTGGGAAAACCTCATCCAGCTGAGGTGCATCCGCAAGGTCTTCGTCCCGGATTCCCGTAAGTTCTGTGATCCGTTCTTCCAATTTCCGCCCCGGATCCACAAACGTAGAAAATTCTTCCACAATCTGTCCCTGCTCCACACGGATCGCTCCGATCTCTATGATCCGATCTCTCTTGGGATTCAGGCCCGTGGTCTCCAAATCTATACTGACATAAGTGTCATACATACTGATCTCCATTTTGCAGACGCTTCCTCCGATATATTCTGACTGCATACCTCAATTTTTATGAACCGGTCTACTCCTGTACTTATAATATCGGATACCCGATCACTTGTACCTTGGCTTCATAATTGAGCGGATTCCGCTCCTGATAATCAAACAACACGTAATGGGGTTCCGGATATCGGAACAGTTCCAAGTGTGTCATTCGGCTTAACTGTTTCCAGTCATACTGATCATAGGCAGAAAGATAATGTCTCTCCTGCTCTTCTGTCTGGTAAAAACGGCGGATATTCTGTTTTTCCTCTTCCGTGATCTCTGCCGCAAACGCAGGCCTGCTCTTCAGGTTCTCCCGAAGGTACATATCATAAGTCAGAAGTTCTCTGTAAATCTCTCGATTGGCCGGATCTTTCATCGCTGCGAACTCCAATAAGATCTGATACCGGTAGGCTCTGGCGGGGCTGTTGGTAAAATATCCCTGTTCCTGATAATAATCCGCCAGTGCCTCATACATGGCAAAGGGACCGGGGAATGCTTTTTCCAGAACCGGCAGGGTATGAGTGAACTGGCCACTGTTATAATACAGCTCTACCATCTCTTCGATCCGTTTCAGTCTCCGGATCTCTCCATAGCTGATCCAGTTCGTATACAACACTTCATAGGGCGGCAGTTCCAGATAACGAATGCCATATTCCTTTGCATGCTCATGCATATCGGATCCCTTTAATACTTTCAGGAAGCCTAACTGTAACTGCTCCGGCTGCATTGCATACACCCTGTCAAAGGATCTGCTGAAGCTCTCATAATCTTCAAAAGGAAGACCCGCGATCAGATCCAGATGCTGATGAATATTTTGTCCTCTGTGAATGGCCGCTACAATTTTCTCCAGCTTGTCCACATCCATAACACGGTGAATGGCTCGTATCGTCTCCGGATTCGTAGACTGTACCCCGATCTCCAGCTGTGCCAGTCCCGGACGGAAGCGATTCAGCAGGGCAATCTCCTCTTCCCGCAAAATATCGGCGGAAATCTCAAAATGGAAGTTGGTGACGCCATTGTCATGTTCATAAATATACCGCCAGATCTCCATGGCATGCTTGTGGTCACAATTGAACGTCCGGTCAATGAACTTCACCTGTTTTACGTTTTGATCCAGAAAAAACTGCAGTTCTCTTTTTACGACATCTATGTCACGTAGTCTCACTTTCTTATCTATGGAGGACAGGCAATAGCTGCACCGGTAAGGGCATCCTCTGCTGGTCTCATAATAGATGATACGATTCGTAAAAGGCTCCATATCCTCATAGAGAAAAGGAAGTGTGGTCAAATCCGTCAGTTCTCTAGGTGCCGTATAACCGGAGGCAAGACACAGGCCGGAGATCTGCCCAAAGCGTTCTGCAACGTTCTTTCCTGCAACCGTTCCCGTTCGATCTGCTGCCTGCTGTTCTATGCTGTCGGGTTCGGGTTGCTGTTCGGACTGTCCGGTGCTTTCTGCTTCCCGCACATATTGGCCCAGTACCTCCCGGAAGGTAATTTCTCCTTCTCCCACCATGATTCCGGTAACCTGAGGGAACTCGCTTAAAAGCCCCGGTCCATCATAAGTCACCTCCGGTCCTCCCAGCCAGATCTCCGTATTCGGCAGGATCTTCGGCAATTCCGTCAGAATTTCCCGGATCAGCTTCCAGTTCCAGATATAACAGGAAAATCCTATTACCTTGGGCTGACGCTTCCAGATCCCCTCCAGAATACTTTCCAGAGATTCATTGATGGTGAATTCCGCCAGTTCCACATAAGGCTGTAACTTTTCTCCCACACCTGCCCGCAGGCTGTAAATAGCAGGATTGGAATGTATGAATTTTGCATTAATAGCTGTTAATAAGAATTTCATGGGATTATTATACTAAGAAAAAAGAATTGTGTCACCACAATTCCTTTTCCTCGCAACAAATATACAACAAACATTCAACAAAAATATGATTATAAGCTCTTTACAAAACGATCGAACGCCTTCTGGCCTTCTTCAGTTCTCTTATAGACACCGGCATCTTCCAATACCTGCATGAATACCAGACCGATCTCCTTCTCTACGATACCGTCGATGTTCTCAGCAGTGATGGCATCGTATTTCGGACGGAACTCGTCTACCCAGTCTGCATGCTTTGCCAGTTCCTCATCAGCTCTTAAGTCTTTACCGGCGAGGATTGCTTCCTTCAGATGCGCCATCTCGCCCTTCAGGCGGGCAGGCAGTACTGCCAGACCCATAACCTCGATCAGGCCGATATTCTCTTTTTTGATATGATGCAGCTTTGCATGGGGATGATAGACTCCCAGCGGATGCTCCTCTGTGGTGATATTGTTACGCAGCACCAGATCCAGTTCGAACTTGTCTCCTCTCTTTCTTGCAATGGGAGTGATGGTGTTATGAGGCTCGTTATCGGTGTAGGCATAGATAAATGCCTCTTCATCCGTATATTCTCTCCACTTGTTCAGGATTACATCTGCCAGTGCAATGATACGGTCAGTATCCGTACCGCTGAGACGGATGACAGACATGGGCCATGCCACGATACCGGCATCCACATCCTCGAAACCGGCTACGGAGAACGTTCTCTCTACCGGAGCTTTCGCCATGGCAAACTCGTAATGGCCACCCTGGAAATGATCGTGGCTTAAGATGGAGCCGCCTACGATGGGCAGATCCGCATTGGAACCTACAAAATAATGAGGGAACTGCTTTACGAAATCAAACAGCTTACAGAAGGTCGCATGCTCAATCTTCATAGGCACATGCTGAGAGTTAAATACGATGCAGTGCTCATTATAATATACATACGGAGAATACTGGAATCCCCACTGGCTGCCGTTAATGGTCACCGGAATGATACGGTGGTTCTGACGGGCAGGATGGTTCACACGGCCTGCATAACCCTCATTTTCACGGCACAACAGGCATTTCGGATAACCGGACTGCTTTGCCAGCTTTGCTGCGGCAATAGCTTTAGGATCCTTCTCGGGCTTGGACAGGTTGATGGTAATATCCAGATCGCCATATTTGGTGGGAGCCACCCATTTCATATCCTTGCAGATACGATAACGGCGGATATAGTCGGAATCTCTGCTTAATTTATAATAATAGTCGGTAGCTGCCTCAGGAGATACCTGCTCGTACAGCTCATGGAAATGACGGATCACTTCACTGGGTCTGGGCATCAACAGTCCCATGATCTTCGTATCGAACAAATCGCGGTATACCACACTGTTCTCCTTGAGAATGCCTTTTTCATAAGCGTAATCCAGCATGCCCTTCAGAACCTCTTCCAGTTCATCCTCGCGCATGGTCACATTGTCACGGTCTTCCAGCTCATCCAGTTCAAACAGCTCCAACAGACGGTTGGTGGTATAGATCACATCTTCCTCCGGAACCAGTCCTGTCTGTACTCCGTAGGATACTAATTTACGAATTAATACCTGAATATCCATTTTTTCTCCATTCTGCCGCCGGACCATTCGGACAGCCTCCGCGGCACTCACTTTCTGTTTGCGTAGGAACCTTACTTTTCTTACAGGGTCTGAGGACCGTCACCGATCTCTACTACATAGAAATCAGCCGCATAACCGATCTTTTCCTTGTATGCTTTGCCTACCTGCTCGATAAAGGTATCAATAGCTTCATCCTTCACAATGCTTACGGTACATCCGCCAAAGCCGGCACCGGTCATACGGGATCCAATGACACCATCTACCTTCCATGCTTCCTCTACCAGAGTATCCAGCTCGATACCGGTTACTTCATAATCATCCCGCAGGGATACGTGGGACGCATTCATCAGCTCACCAAACAGCTTCACATCATTGTTCTTCAGTGCTTCTACTGCACGGATCGTTCTCTGATTCTCGTATACCGCATGCTTTGCACGCTTTCTGCGGACATCACTCTTGATAATAGCCTTGAACTTCTCAAAGGTCTCCTCATCCAGATCACCCAGCGTCTTGATCTTCACTACCTGCTGAAGCTCTGCCAGTGCAGTCTCACATTCACTGCGGCGCTCATTGTACTTGGAATCTCCCAGGCCTCTCTTTTTATTACTGCATGCGATTACGATCTTCGCATTCTCCAGATGGATCGGTGCATACTCATACTCCAGAGTCGCAGTATCCAGAAAAATAGCGTTGTCCTTTTTACCCATGGCAATGGCAAACTGATCCATGATACCGCAGTTTACCTTGTTGTATTTGTTCTCGGAGAACTGTCCGATCAGCGCCAGATCCTGATTGGTCACATCAAAGCCGAAGAAATCCCTCAGGATGTAGCCGGTCAGCACTTCTACGGAAGCGGAAGAAGAAAGTCCGGAACCGTTGGGGATATTACCGTTCAACAGCAGATCCATACCGGAAGTCACTTTCATGCCCTTCTCGCCGAAAGCCCAGATCACTCCCTTGGGATAATTGGTCCAATTCGCTTCCTTGCTGGGTACCAGGTCGTCCAGAGAAGACTCGATCACGCCCAGCTGATCGAAATTCATGGAATAGAAACGCAGTTTATTGTCGTTTCTTTTTCTTGCCACACCGTAAGTACCAATGGTCAGTGCACAGGGGAATACATGTCCGCCGTTATAGTCGGTATGTTCACCGATCAGGTTCACACGTCCCGGTGCAAAATAAGCCTTGGCACCCTCTGCATCTCCAAATACTTCTGCGAAAGTCTTCAGAATCGTCTCTTTCATCTCCATTTTCTGCTCCTATCTGCTTACTGTGTAAGCCCCGTCCATTTATATGTTCTTACTCTTGTCGCTCCGGCCGATGCCGCGATACGAATTCTCTTGCTCTATGTTTTCATCATAATCGAAAAAAACAAATATTTCTACCTATTTTTGTTTTTCAGACCTGTCATTATGTTAAAAGCTACAAGCCATGCAAAGACAAAAAGAAAGATACACCGTGGGAGCTTGCTCACAGAGGTGTATCTTTCTTTTTGGATTTATACGGCGACA